>DAOMPU010000006.1:0-18412 GCA_035444925.1 Terricaulis sp.
TTGGAGGCGCCGCTTAGGTGTGCGGCAGATCCATGGGCGGGGGCTCGTGGCCTTTGACCACTTCGCCCTTGCCGAGCTTCGAGTTCCAGATGCCGTAGGCGAAGTAGAGCACGATCGCCCCGATCAGGAAGTAGAAGAAGAAGAGCTGCTCGCGCGGGCCGACCCGGGTGATCAGGAAGATGCACGAGATGATGCCGAGGATCGGCGTGATCGGGTAGAACGGCACTTTGAAGCCGCGCTCCAGATCAGGCCGCGTGCGGCGCAGCCACATCACCGCGATACACACCATCGCGAAGGCCGCGAGCGTGCCGATCGAGGTGAGATCGCCCAGCGTGTTGATGTCGAACACGGCGGCGGCGGCGGCGACAAGAATGCCGGTGACGATGGTGTTGATCCACGGCGTCTTGAACTTCTTGTGCACGTTGGCGAGTTGCTTGGGCAACAGGCCGTCCTTGCTCATCGTGTAGAACACGCGCGTCTGCCCAAACAGCAGCACCAGGATCACGGACGTAAGGCCCGCGATCGCGCCGATCTTGATCGAGTACGCGAGCCAATCCCATTGCGGGCCGAACGCGTTGACCGCGGTGGCGACCGGGGCGGCGACGTTCAGCTTGGTGAAGGGGATGACGCCCGTGAGCACGGCGGAAGTCGCCATGTAAAGCACGGTGCAGATGGCGAGCGAGCCGAGGATGCCGAACGGCATGTCCTTTTGCGGGTTCTTGGCTTCGCCGGCGGCGGTGGAGACCGCCTCAAAGCCGATATAGGCGAAGAACACGATGGTGGCCGCGCGCATCACGCCATCCCAGCCGAACTCGCCGGGATTGCCGGTGGGCGCGGGGATGAAGGGCTGCCAATTGGCCGGGTTCACGTATTGGGCGCCGACGACGCAGAAGGCGACGATGACGGCCACTTTGATGAACACGATGATGTTGTTGACGGTCGCGGATTCCGAAACGCCCACCACCAGCAGCAGCATCATGGAAAGCACCACGACTACGGCCGGCAGATTGGCGACCGACTTCACCACTTGATCGGCCGGGATCGGCGCGATGGTGGAGGCCGGCAGCTGCACCGCGACGTTCGCGGGCACGGTGACGATTTCGCCGGCCGGCAGCGGATGCAGCGCGCCCGCCGCGTTCAGCGCTTCGGTGGCTTTGGTGAGCGTGGCCTGGATCGGCTCGGCGATGGCGATGTCGATCGCGTTGGTGAGGCCGTAGCCGCCTTCGGCAGGGTTCACCACGGCGTATTGATCAAGGCCCGCGGTGAACGTGCCGGGAATGGTGGCTTCCGACGAAGCCAGGAATTGCACCTGCGTGCCATCCGCCAACGTGCCGGTGATGGCGTTGAGGCTCACAACCGGATCGGTGACTTGGAACGTCGCCGCGTTGGTGACGACGAACTTGCCCGCCGCCTGCGTAAATTCAGGCGGGATCAGCAAGCCTATGTCATGCGCCAGCGATACCGCGTAGCCGGACCAGCCGACCGCGACGACCGAGGCCGCGAGGCCGTATTCCAGCAAAAGAAGGGCGCCCATGATCCAGGCGCCGAACTCGCCGATGGTGGCGTAGGAATAGGTGTAGGCGGAGCCCGAAACCGGCAGCACCGAGGCGAGCTCGGCGTAGCAGAGGCCGGCGAAGGCGCAGACGATGCCGGCGATCACGAACGAGATCATCACGGCGGGGCCGGCGTGCAGCGCCGCGGCGTTGCCGGTGCGGACGAAGATGCCCGCGCCGATGATGCAGCCGATGCCGAGGAGAACGAGGTTCAGCGGCCCCAAAGTCCGCTTCAATTCGCCATGCGCATATTCGGCTTGGATTTGATCGACCGATTTGCGCTGAAACAGGCGATTCAGCGGCGAGCTAGCCGGTTTGCCGGCCGGCGTACTTGTGTTGGCCACGTGTTCTCCCCCTCGTGGTTCGTTTTGTGCGGCGGACGCTAGACGAGGGTTTTATGGCGAACAAGCGCCGCGGGTCGCTTTTAGCCGGCCGCCAGGCTTTCCGGGACAGCCCAGCCCCGCCGTGCGCAGGCCGCGAGCACGGTATTGCGCAACAGGCAGGCGATTGTCATGGGCCCAACCCCGCCCGGGGAGGGGGAAACGGCGGCGGCGACCTGAATGGCCTCCGCGAAGTGCACGTCGCCCACGAGTTTGGTTTTGCCTTCGCCCTTTTCCGGGGCGGGCACGCGGTTGGTGCCGACATCAATGACGATGGCGCCAGGGCGGATCCAATCGCCGCGCACCATCTCAGGCCGGCCTACGGCCGCGACCAGAATGTCCGCCCCGCGGCAGACCATTTTGAGGTCGCGCGTCTTGGAATGCGCCAACGTGGCGGTGGCGTTCTGCTCCAGGAATAAAAGCGCCGCCGGCTTGCCCACCAGGATGGAGCGGCCGATGACGACGACATTGGCGCCGGAAAGATCGGGCCGCTCGGTCTTGGCCAGGATCACGCAGCCGACGGGCGTGCAGGGGCGCAGGCCCGGCTTGCCCAGCACCAGCTTGCCGGCGCTCAACTCGGTGAGGCCGTCCACATCCTTCAACGGATCGATCGCGGCCAGCACGTTGGCTTCCTTGATGTGCTTGGGCAGCGGCAGCTGGACGAGGATGCCGTCCACCTCCGGATCGCGCGAGAGCGCGTCCACTTGGGCGATGAGATCAGCCTCGGCGGTGTCGGCGGGCATGCGGAATTCGAGGCTGCGCATGCCGGCTTCGGTGGTTTGCTTCACCTTGGAGGCCACATAGACGTGGCTGGCCGGATCGTCGCCCACCAGCACGACCGCCAAAGTCGGCTGGCCGGGCAGGGCTTTCACCGCCGCCGCAACATCCGCGCGCACGCCGGCGGCGATGGCTTTTCCGTCAATGGTGCGGGCGGTCATGGGCGGCTCCTGCTTTTCCGGCGCTCATATCAATCCGCGAAGCGCGCCACAAACGCGGCGATCTCCGCTTCGCTGGCGCCTTCGATTTCGAGCTGTTTCAACCGGGCGGTTTGGCCGCGGACGACTTTGACTTTGCCCTTGGCCACGCCGAACGCCTTGGCGATCAGTTTTTCGAGCGCGGAGTTGGCTTCGCCGTTTTCTGGCGCGGCGCGCACGCGGGCTTTGAGGTAGGGCGCGCCGGCTTCGTCCAAGGCCGCGCCGTCGATCCGGTCGGCGCCGCCGGCGGGCGTCAGGCGGACGATGAGCCTCAGAGAATCGGCCCGCCGCGGATCAGATTGATCAGCCAAGGCAACACGCTGTCGCGGAAGATGGCCAGGCCCAGCACCAGCACCAGCACCGAAAGATCGACCCCGGCGATCGGCGGGATCAGCCGGCGCAGCGGGCGCAGCACGGGGTCGGTCAGGGCGGTGGTGAAGCGGGAGATGCTGTCCACAAACGGGTTGCGGCGGCTGACCACGTCGAACGCATAAAGCCAGGAAATCACCACATGAACGATGAGGACCACGATATAGAGGCCCAGAATCGCGTGGATGATCTGGTAAAGGATGTTCAGCATCGGGCCGGTCTAGCCCGGGGGCGGCGGATTCGGCAATAAGCGCGGCGCCGGCCCTGTTGACGCCTTAAGGGGGCCGGCTCTATATCGCGCCTCCCACTGGACGGGCCCGTAGCTCAGCTGGGAGAGCGCCGCGTTCGCAATGCGGAGGTCAGGAGTTCGATCCTCCTCGGGTCCACCAGCGGAAGCCTTGAAATTCAAGGCTTTTCGCTTGGGCGTTAGACTCCATCGTCAGACTTTTTCCACTTGGCGGGCGCGTCATTTAGATAATCCTCCGCACGCCGATCATGTCGGCGAGGCATATCGTGGCGTGCAGGCGGTGCGAGCCCACTTCTTCGAGCACTGTATCGCCTGGCGATCACGCCGCCGCTCCGCGCCGCTTGCCCAGGAACGCCTGCGCGAAAAACAGTGCGAATGCGCCGACGCCGATTGCGAACACGATGTCGCCCGGCACGCGCGCCCAGACCAGCGCCTCCATCATCGGATGATGCATCAGCTCCGCCGAGCGCGCGGCGGCGTAGTGATCGTTGAAGGAGACGTAGGTTTGCCAAAGCCCCTGCGGCAGCAGCGAAAGGAACGTCATCATGAAGAGGCCGATATTGAGACTCCAGAAGGAGATCGACAGCAGCTTCTCGTTCCACACATGCGGGTTGGTAAGCCCGCGCATGCAATAGAGGATGAGCCCAAGCCCCAGCATGCCATAGACGCCGAACAGCGCCGCATGGCCGTGCGTGGCCGTGGTGTTGAGCCCTTGCATGTAATAGAGGGCGATTGGCGGATTGATCAGGAAGCCGAACAGGCCCGCGCCGACCAAATTCCAGATCAGCACCGCCGCGAAGAAGCGGAACGGCCAGCGATAGACGTGCTCCCACGCTTGCTGGCCTTCGAGCTTGGAGCGATTGTACGCCTCAAAGCCCACCACCGCGAGCGGCACGACCTCAAGCGCCGAGAACACCGCGCCAAGCGCCAGCACCGAAATCGGCGTGCCGCTCCAATAAAGGTGGTGGAAGGTGCCCAGCACGCCCCCGCTCATGAAGATGATGGTGGCCAGCAAAACCGCCGTGGTGGCGACTGAAACGCGCACCAGCCCCATGCGCACCAGCAGCGCCGAGACGATGGCGGTGGCGAACACTTCGAACACGCCCTCGACCCAGAGGTGAACCACCCACCAGCGCCAATATTCCATGATGGCAATATGCGTTTTCTCGCCCCACATGAGACCGGCCCCGAACAACAGCCCGATCGAAATCGCCGAGACGGCGACGAGGAAAACCAGCGACGAGCCGCCTTTTTCACGCAGCTTCGGCCAAAGCGCGCGCAGCACCAGGAACACCCAGAGCAGCAGCCCGATGAAGAGATAGATCTGCCAGAAGCGGCCAATATCTGTGTATTCATAGCCTTGATGGCCGAACCAGAAATTGGTGGTGAGGTTTGCGATCAAGCCGTTGACCGCGGCCCACTGGCCCGCGAATGCGCCGACGACGATGACGAGCAAGCTGACAAACAAAAAGTTCACGCCCAGCGTTTGAAATTTCGGTTCGTGCCCGGAAATCAGCGGCGCCACGTAAAGCCCGGTGGCCAGCCACGCCGCGGCGATCCACAGCACGGCCAATTGCGTGTGCCAGGTGCGCGTGACGGCGTAGGGCAGGGTGTCGGTGAAGGGCAGGCCGTAAAGCCCCTGGCCTTCCACCTGATAATGCGCGGTGACGATGCCGAGCAGAATCTGCACGCCAAACAGCGCGATCACCACCCAGAAATATTTGGCCGTGGCTTTCATGGATTTCGTCAGCGTGACGTTGTCCATGAAATCGAGCTTGGCGAAGCCTTCCTCGGGCTCGCTATCGGCGCGCCAAACGTCAAATTCCTTGGCGTAGTACCAGACCAGCGCGCCAATGCCCGCCAGCAGTACGAAGATCGAGATGATCGACCACATGAACACCGGCGCGGTCGGCGTGTTGCCCACCAAAGGCTCGTGCGGCCAGTTGGAGGTGTAGGTGATGTCGTCGTTCGGGCGGTTGGTGGTCGTCGCCCACGCGGTCCAGAAGTAGAAAGCGTTAAGCGCGTGCGCATCCGCGTCGCTGAGGCGCGTGTGGATCGGGAAGGCGTATTGCTCGCGCAGGTGCAGCGCTTCTTCGGTGCGGCCCTGATAGAGATCGCGATAATGCTCGCCCACATGCGCCATGGCTTCGGCGCGCGCGTCGGCGACAATGATCGCGCCGGTTTGCGGATCGTAACTGTTGCGACGCATGTCGATCCGCAGCGTTACGCGCGCAAATTCCTGGTGGCGTTCATCCAGCGCCGCGAACGGCGCGCCTTGTTCGCTCTGGGCGATGATGTCGAGATAGGCGAGCGCTTCGCGGCGCAGCCAATCGGCGCTCCAATCGGGCGCCAGATAGCCGCCATGGCCCCAGATCGAGCCCTGCTGCATGCCGCCCATGGCCTGCCACACGCCCTGGCCGCGTTCGATGTCCGCCCGCGTGAACAGCGTGCGCCCGCTCTCGGTGACGACTGCTTCAGGGATCGGCGGCGCTGCGCGATAAATCTCGCGGCCGAAATACAGCAGCGTCGCAAACATGACGACCATGCTGAGGGCGAGAAGGATCCAAAGCCGGCGGATCGAGAACACTTGCGCGTAGGTGGCCATGGGGCGCTCCGTCGTCGGGTTCACGCGTTTTGATCGGCGCGGCTAAAGCGCTGGCGCCGCCGTGTAGAATTCCACCTGCATCCGCATCGGCCAGAGCGCGGTGACGAAATGCTTTTGCTCGGGCAGAATGAGGCCGGGATTGTCGGGCGTCAGGATGTGTTCGGCGCGCGGGTCCAGCACGCAATAATGCAACTGGCCTTCGAGGATGCGGATGACGCCCCAAACGCCGGCTTTTGTATTGTGCTCGCTCTGCAAGGCCGCCGGCAGCGTGTTCTCATCGAACACGGGCGAGGTGCGATAGGGCTGCGGGCTCATGGCGCGTCTCCCTCATGCGGCGCGGGCGTTTCAAGCTCGGGCCGATAATAAAGGGCGAGCTTGAGGCTCTCGCCGATGCGGCGCGCTTTAAGCTGCATCGCTTCGGCATGCGCCGGCGCCATCATTTCAGCGGTGGCTTCATCCCAAAGCGCCAGCCAACGATCAAAGTGCTCTGGCTTGATACGGGCTTTGTGGATGAGATGCTTCATCATCGGGTTGCCCTTGAAGCGCCCGCTGGTGAGCATCACCGAATGCCAGAAATCGGTCAGTTTGGAGAGGTGATGGGGCCAATCGGCGATGGCGTCGTTGAAGATCGGGCCAAGCTCAGAATCTTGACGCACACGCCCGTAAAACAGCGCGACCAACGCTGCGAGACTCTCCTCGTCGAGTTGACCGCGGGCGTCCATTTGCGCCTGTTCCAAAACATGAATATGATTTACATGTATATACGCGGAGGCAAAACATGCAATGGAAATGCCGTTTTTAGGCCTGCGGCACGCTGCCGCCCTGAGTGCTTGATGCGTCTGACCCGTTACACCGACTATGCCTTGCGCACGCTCATTCATCTTGCGGCGTTCAATGATCGCCTCTGCCCGATCGCGGAGATTTCCCGCGCCTATGGCATTTCTCAAAACCATTTGATGAAGGTGGCCAACGATCTCAGCCGCGCGGGATACGTGGATGCGGTGCGTGGCCGGTCCGGCGGGTTGCGCCTGGCGCGGCCGGCGCGCGAGATCAACATTGGCGATGTGGTGCGTCACACCGAGGAAGGGTTTGAGCTGGTCGATTGCGGCAATTGCCTGATCGCGCCAGCGTGCGGGCTGACCAATGCCGTCGCCGAAGCGCTCGCCGCCTTCATGGACGTGTTGGACGGCTACACGCTGGATGATCTCACCAACAAGCGGCGCGCGTTGCGCCGTCTCTTGGATGCGGACACGCCCGGCTGAATGAGTTTGCGGCGCATGTGCGCGCTCGCATCCAGCTCGCGCGGAGGCGGCGCGACATTAGTGCAATTGACGCGGTGAAAAACAGGCATGTAACATGCCGGTTATAGCGTGGCCGCCTAAACGAGCCGCCGCGCGGAGGCAAAAGGCGAGGGGCCATGCTAAGCGCGCTTTCCACTAGTCAGCGCCAGGCGGCGCTGGTTTTCCTCGTTTTGCTTGCATTCGTTGGCTTGTTTGTCGCGGGAATCGGGCGCGCCGATCCGATCGCTGGGCACGGCTGGCTGGTGCTGGCCGTTTCGCTGCTCAGCATTTTCGCGATCCTGACGCGCTATTACGATCCCGAGCCGCCCGCCGATCGAGCGGGATCGTATTACGATGAGCCGGTGAAGGTCGGCATCATCCTGGCGATGATATGGGCGGTTGTCGGCATGTTTGTCGGCGATTGGGTGGCTTGGCTTCTGGTTTATCCGGAGATGACCTTCGCGGAGCCATGGGCGAGCTTTGGTCGTTTGCGCCCGGTGCACACGACCGCGGTGATTTTCGGCTTCGGCGGCAACGCGCTTATCGCAACCAGCTTTTACGTCGTGCAGCGCACCAGCCGCGTGCGGCTCGCCGGAACTTTGAGTCCGCTGTTTGTGCTGTGGGGCTACAATCTTTTCTGCGTGCTGGCCGCGACCGGCTATTTGTGGGGCATCAACCAGTCGAAAGAATACGCCGAGCCCGAATGGTACGCCGATCTTTGGCTGGTGATCGTCTGGGTTGCGTATTTCGTTTTGTATCTGCGCACGCTGGCGCGGCGCCAGGAGCCGCACATTTACGTCGCCAATTGGTATTATCTGGCGTTCATCCTGGTGGTGGCGGTGCTGCACATCGTGAACGGGTTGGCGCTGCCGCTCTCGTGGGCGATGGCGAAATCCTATCCGATCTTTTCGGGCGTGCAGGATGCAATGACGCAATGGTGGTACGGCCACAACGCGGTCGCGTTCTTCCTCACCGCCGGCTTCCTCGGCATGATGTATTATTATCTGCCCAAGCGCGCGGGGCGGCCGATCTTTTCCTATCGGCTTTCGATCATCAGCTTTTGGGGCATCACCTTCTTCTACATGTGGGCGGGCTCGCACCATCTGCACTACACGGCGCTGCCGCACTGGGTGCAGACGCTGGGCATGACGTTCTCGCTCATGCTGCTCATTCCTTCGTGGGCTTCGGCCGGCAATGCGCTGCTGACGCTGAACGGCGCCTGGCACAAGGTGCGCGACGACGCGACCTTGCGCTTCATGATGATCGCCGCGGTGTTCTATGGCCTCTCGACGTTCGAGGGTTCGTTCATGGCGATCCGCTCGGTGAACGCGCTATCGCACTACACCGATTGGACGGTGGGGCATGTGCACGCCGGCGCGCTCGGCTGGGTGGCGATGATCACGTTCGGCGCGATTTACGCATCGGTGCCCTGGCTCTGGAAACGCAAGACGATGTGGTCGCCGGCTTTGGTGGAGGCGCATTTTTGGCTCGCGCTGGCGGGGACGCTCATCTACGTGTTTGCGATGTGGAATTCCGGCATCATCCAAGGGTTGATGTGGCGGACCTATAACGAAAGCGGCACGCTCGCTTATTCGTTCATCCAATCGCTTGAAGCGATGCGCCCTTATTATATCGCGCGCGCGATCGGCGGGGTGTTCTTCCTGCTGGGCGCGCTGATCGGATGCTACAATATTTGGATGACGATCCGCGCCGCCGGATCGGCGGAGGCGCTGCGGGACGATCATCCCCAGTCGCGCCCCGATCCTGCCCTGGAAATGGGGAGGTAGGCGATGTTTGGGCTTCACTATAAGCTTGAGACCAAAGCGATCGCGCTGGTGCTGGCCATCATTGGCGTGTCCAGCATCGGCGGCCTCGTCGAGATCGCGCCGCTTTTCACCATCGATCAGACGGTGGAGGAGGCGCCGGACATGCGCGTCCTGACCCCGCTCGAACTTGCGGGGCGCAACATCTATATCCGCGAGGGCTGCAATGCCTGCCATTCGCAGATGATCCGCACGCTGCGTGACGAGGTGGAGCGCTACGGGCCGTATTCGCGCGCCGTGGAGTCGCAATACGATCACCCGATGCTGTGGGGCTCCAAGCGCACCGGGCCCGATCTCGCGCGGCTGGGGGATAAATATTCCGATGCCTGGCATGCGGCGCACCTGTTCAACCCGCGCGATCTGGTGCCGCAATCGGTGATGCCGGCCTATCCGTGGCTGGCGCGCACGCAATTGCGCACCGATGATCTGCCGCTGCATCTTGAGCGCCTGCGCACGTTGGGCGTGCCGTACACCCAGGCGATGATCGAAAACGCCGCCGCCGACGCGGCGGGGCAGGCAGCGCCCAACACCGAGCGCGCCTGGGGCGTGGCGGAGCGTTATGGCGAAGCGACCAACGTGCGCGATTTCGACGGCGCCCAGGGCGCGCCGACGGAGATGGATGCGCTGGTGGCTTATCTGCAGATGCTGGGACGCCAGACCGCGATCGCGCATGCGCAGGCCGGAGATGCGCCATGATCGCCCTTGACCATGATACGCTGGTGTTCATCTCAAAAACCTTTGGGCTGTTCTACCTGATCGCGCTGTCGATCGGGGTGCTCGTCTATGCGCTTTGGCCGCGTAACCAGGCGCGCTTCGACGCGGCGGCGCGCGCCATTCTCGATGAGGAAGATCGGCCATGGCGGTAGAAGAGCGCGATGCGCATACCGGCTACAAAACCACCGGCCACGAATGGAACGGCATCAAGGAGCTGAACGCGCCGGTGCCGAAACCGGTGTATTTTTTCCTGATCTTGGCGCTGCTGATCTCGATCGCCTATTGGGTGCTGATGCCGGCCTGGCCGACCGGGCGCTCCTACACCAAAGGGCTGCTCGGCGAAGATCAGCGCGCCACCGTTGAACTCCAGGTCGCGCAGGCGACAGCGGCGCGTGCGGCCTGGACGCAGCGCCTGCTGGATACGCCGGTGGAGCGCGCGTTGGGCGATGCGGAGATCATGGCGCGCGTGCATGACGCCGCGCCGACCTTGTTCGGCGATAATTGCGCGGTGTGCCATGGCGCCGATGCGCGCGGCGCGCCGGGCTATCCAAACCTGCGAGACGAAGTGTGGATCTGGGGCGGGGCGCCGGAAGAGATCTCTGAAACGCTGCGCGTGGGCGTCAACGCCGCCCATGCCGATACCCGTATGTCGCAAATGATGGCGTTTGGGCGCGACAAATTATTGTCCTATGACGATGTGCGCGCCGCCGCCGCTTACGTGCATAGCTTGTCGAATCCGCGCACGCGCGCGAGCCGTGCGGCGCTGGCGCGTGGGCGGGAGGTGTTTGCCGGCAATTGCACGGTCTGCCACGGCGAAACCGGCCAAGGGCTCCGCGCCGTCGGCGGACCTGACCTCACCGACAACGAATGGCTTTATGGCGGCGATGAAGAAACGATCTTCGCCTCGATCTGGGGCGGGCGCCATGGGGCGATGCCGGCTTGGGAAGCGCGCCTGTCGGAAGCGGAGCGGCGCTTGCTGACCTTGTATATCCTGGATTTGCAGGAGCAGCCGCGTTGAATCCGGCCCCACCTCGGCGGCGCGGGCGGCTTTGGATATGGGCCGCGGTGGGCGCGGGCCTGCTTTTTCTCGTGCTTGCGAATGCTCATCTTGTTTACGTCGCGGTGACGACACAGCCCGATTGCGTGGCCCACACGCGTGACGGCGCCAGCGCCGCCGCGAAATCTTCTTGCCGTTCGCAATAGGAGGCGCCGATGTCCCTTCCCGCCGTCGAGCCGCGCGATCCGCCAGCGTATGATTTCAACCGCCGCCTGAAGCCAGGCGTTGCGTTCAGCTGGTTGGCGGCGGGGTGGCGCGATTTTTGGATCAATCCGCTCGCCAGTCTGCTCTATGGCCTGCTGGTGGCGGCCGTTTCGGCGCTCATCGTCTGGGGGTTGTTCGCGCTGAAGCTGGACTACATCCTGTTTCCGGCGCTGGCGGGCTTTCTCGTGGTCGGGCCGTTTCTGGCGATCGGGCTTTATGAAAAGAGCCGGCGCATCGCCGCCGGCGAAAAGGCGCGCTTCTTCGATATGCTGTTCGTGCGCGCGCGCTCGGGCTATCAGATCATGTTCGCTGGTGTTCTGCTGAGCCTGCTGGCGCTGCTTTGGATGCGCGCCGCCGTCATTGTGTACGCGCTGTTCTTCGGCGTGCGCCCGTTTCCGGGCTTGGACCACATTGCCGAAATGCTGCTGACCACGCCGGTGGGCTGGGCGATGCTGGCGACGGGGACCGTGGTCGGCGGGCTGTTTGCGGCGTTCGCCTTCGCCATCAGCGTGCTCGCCATCCCGATGTTGCTGGCCGAACGCACCGATGCATTGACCGCGATGGGGCTTTCGATGGCGCGGGTCTGGGCCAACCGGCCAGTAATGATCGCCTGGGGCGCCATCGTGTGCGTGCTCTCCGCGTTCTCGATCGCGAGCGGTTTCATCGGCCTTATCATCGTATTCCCCGTGCTGGGGCATGGCGTGTGGCATGCATACAGAACGCTCTGCGATTGACGCCGCGCCCACAGCGCGCGGGCTAGACCGCGCCAGCGCAGAGCTGGCGCTGGCCAGCGCGCCGACGCTGAGCGGCGAGCGCCAGGTCGAGCTCGTGGCGCCGGATATTCATTGCGCCGGCTGCATCGCGCGCATCGAGCGCGCGCTCGTGAAGCTGCCCCATGTCACCGAAGCGCGGGTCAATCTGTCCACCAAGCGTGTGCGCGTGCGCTGGCGCGCCGATACGCCGCCGCCCGTGCTGGAAACGCTCGCCGCGCTTGGGTTCAATGCGCATCCTGTTGAGGAAGAAAGAGCAGGGGACGACGGCGCACGCAGCGAACTGGTCCGCGCGCTGGCCGTGGCGGGCTTTGCCGCCATGAACATCATGCTGCTTTCGGTCTCGGTATGGTCAGGCGCCGACGCCGGCGCGCGGCAATTGTTTCATTGGATATCCGCGCTGATCGCGCTGCCGACTTTGGCCTATTCCGGGCGCGTGTTTTTCCGCTCGGCGTGGCGCGTGCTGCGCCGGGGGCGCACCAATATGGACGTGCCGATTTCGATCGGCGTACTCACCGCATTCGCGCTCAGCCTCTACGAAACCATCACCCACGGCGCACACGCCTATTTCGACGCGGCGGTGACTTTGCTGTTCTTTCTGCTGATCGGGCGTACGCTCGATCATCTGATGCGCGAGCGTGCGCGCACGGCTGTACGCGGCTTGGCGCAGCTCGCGGCGCGCGGGGCGAGCGTGATCAAAGAAGACGGCGCCCAGGAATATGTGCCCGTTGAGCGCATTGCGCCCGGCATGCGGCTCTCGCTTGCGGCGGGCGAGCGTGCGCCGGTGAATGCGCGCGTGATTGCCGGCGCGTCGGCGCTCGATGTATCGCTGCTGACAGGCGAGAGCGCGCCCGCGCAAGTGGGGCCGGGCGGCGATATTTGGGCCGGCACGCTCAATCTTTCCGCGCCGCTTGTGGTGGAGGCGACCGCCGCCGCCAAGGATTCGTTCCTGGCGGAAATGATGCGGATGATGGAGGCGGCCGAGGCCGGCCGCTCGCTCTATCGCCGCATCGCCGATCGCGCGGCGCAGCTTTACGCGCCGGTCGTGCATCTCACCGCGCTGGCGACTTTGATCGGATGGTGGTGGCTTGGCGGCGATGCGCACCAAGCGGTCACGATCGCGGTCGCTGTGCTGATCATCACCTGCCCGTGCGCGCTGGGGCTGGCTGTGCCCATGGTTCACATCGCGGCGGCGGGGCGCCTGTTCGCGCGCGGCATCATGGTCAAGGATGGCGCAGCGCTGGAGCGGCTGGCCGAGATTGACAGCGTTATTTTCGATAAGACGGGCACGCTCACACTTCCCGAAGCTGCGCTGCAAGCCGATGAAAGTGGCGATGCGCAGGTGCGCGCCCTCGCCGCCGCGCTGGCGGCCTACTCGCGCCATCCCTACGCGCGGGCGATCGCCGCAAGCCGGGCGCCCGCGAAAGTAAGCTTCACGGTGATGCGTGAGGAGGTTGGCGCCGGGATCGAGGCCGAGCTCGATGGCGCGGTCTATCGCCTTGGGCGCGCAAGCTGGGCCGGCGATGAAAGCGGCGATGACGCCGCGGTATTGTTCACGCGCGATGGCGTGACTTTGGTCCGCTACGTTTTCAGCGCGCAATTGCGCCCGGATGCGCAAGCCGCATTGGAATGGCTGAAGCGTGATGGGCTCGATGTAGAGATCATCTCGGGAGACCACCAAGAGCCGGTGGAGGCGCTCGCGCGGGAGCTGGGCGTGGCTGGCCGAGCGCGCGTGAGTCCCGGAGGCAAGGCCGAGCACATCGCCGCCCGCGCCGCACGGGGCGCCAAGGTGTTGATGGTGGGCGATGGGCTCAATGACGGGCCCGCCTTGATGGCGGCGCACGTTTCCATGGCGCCCGCCAGCGCCGCTGATGTCGGGCGCAACGCCGCGGATTTTGTGTTCCTGCGCCCGAGCCTAGTGGCTGTGCCTGAGGCGATTGACACAGCCCGGCGCGCCGCGAGGCTGGTGCGCCAAAACATAGGTCTTGCGGTGATCTACAATATCATCGCCGTGCCGATTGCTATCGCGGGGTATGTGACGCCGCTGGTGGCGGCGGTGGCGATGTCGCTCTCGTCTATCCTTGTTGTCGCCAACGCGCTGCGGTTGGGCGGTGCGCCGGCCAAAGCAAGCAACGCGGCATGATTGATTTTCTGTTCCTGATCCCGATTGCGCTAATGATGGGTTTAGCGGGGCTCTGCGCCTTTCTATGGTCGGTCCGCAACGGTCAGTACGAAGATCTTGAGGGCGCCTCGGTACGAATTCTGATTGAGGATGATGCGCCGGCCGCGCGCGACCATGCTTCAGCCGCCGAGCCGGGGCCCGGCGAAAGGGAAGATGGCGGGCCCGAGCCACGCGCGTAAAGGCAGACGCCAACCGCTGACAAAATATCGTCCGGCTTGCGACTTGGTGAAGGCGGCGCACGCATCTCACTGTTCTCGGCCCACGTAGCCGCAAACGGAACAGATCAGAACGGCTCGGCCGAAAATCAGTGTGTTCTCAGGCCGGGGCCGCGCCGCCCAAATCGTTGGACAATTTAGACTCGCCCGCGCGCGGCGCGGCGAAGATGATGCGCTTGTGCAACGGGCCGTCGCGGTCGCGCGCGGGGTCGAACGGGCGCCAGGTGAGCCCGTCGTCGGAAACTTCGTAGGCGGCGATGTCTTCTTCGGCCATGGCTTTGGTCAATGAAATGGGGTTGGCGCTGTTCCGCGCGGACTAGGGATGCAAGATCGCGGCCTAGCCCATCGCTTGTGCAGCGGCGCTGAGCGCCAGCGCGGCGAGGATCAGCAGGCGCACATAAACCAGGAAATTCTGGGTATGGCGCAGGGTTTTCTCCGCTTCGGCCGCGCCGAGCACTTCTGAGTCCCAAGGCGGGACGGCCGCGCCCCACATCAGCATGAAGCCGGTTTTGGCTTTGACCACGCCGAGATGGCGAATTTCGAGGCTCCATTCGCGTGCGAGGGTTTGCGCCGCATTGTGAAAGAAGGGCGCCAGCATCTGCTTGTCGGCGCCCAGGATGAGGCGGCGGCCATCCGCCAGCACCAGCGCGTAGGTGGTCTGCTCGGCGGCGTTGGAGAAGGTTTCCGTGCGCGATTCAATGCCGGTGAGGGCGGCGCGCGGCACGCTTTCGTACACCGCCGGATAACGCACATGGCCGCGCCGCTCGGGCAGGGCGAGCTCGGCCGCGTTCGCGCCGATGGCGATGCGCACGCCGCCGCGGGCGAGCGCGTCTTCCAGCAGATAAAGCCCGATCAGCGCCATCGCGCCGGCGGTGAGCGTCAGCACCAAGGCGCCGCCCGCCGCGCCATTCCCGCGCAGGCTGAAAGCGACCCAGAGCAGGCCGATCCCCGTCGCCGCCAGGATCGCAAACATGACCCAAAGCACAATGATTTCAGCGCGGCCGCGTTTAAGCACGATCATGCGAAACTGCCCTTTGTGTTGTGCGCTTTTGCCCTTTGCTTTCCGCGCGCGCTGCGGGCATGAGGCGGCGTGCTTGAAATTACAGATCTTACGTACCGGGTCGGCGCGCGGCCGCTGTTTGAGAACGCCAATGCGTTCATCGCCGAAGGCTGGAAAGTCGGCCTCGTGGGGCGCAACGGCACGGGCAAATCGACGCTGCTGCGGCTGATCCAGGAAGAGGCGGGCAAAGCGAATTCCTCCATCCGCATTCGGCGCGGGGCGAGCATGGGCTTCGTCGCGCAGGAGGCGCCCCAGGTGGATACGCCGTTGCTTGACCTAGTGTTGGCGTCAAACGCCGAGCTAACGGGTCTTTTCGCCGAGGCCGAAACCGCGACCGACCCCCAGCGCATCGCCGATATTCACATCCGCCTGGCCGAATTGGACGCCTATAGCGCCGAGGCGCGGGCCTCCTCGATCATGGTGGGGCTCGGCTTCGAGCACGAGGATCTGCGCCGGCCGGCGCGGGAATTCTCCGGCGGCTGGCGCATGCGCGCCGCGCTCGCGGGCGTTCTGTTTTCCCAGCCTGATCTTTTGGTGCTGGACGAGCCGACCAATTATCTCGACCTCGAAGGCGCGGCCTGGCTGGAAGAATATCTGCGCGAGTATCCGCATACGGTGGTGTGCGTCAGCCACGATCGGGAAATGCTCAACCGCTCGGTGAGCCATATTCTGGCGCTGGACGATAAGAAGCTGGAAGTCTTCGTCGGCGGGTATGATGCGTATCTGAAGAAGAAGGCCGAGCGCATGGCGCTCGCCCAGGGCATGAAGGCCAAGCAGGATGCGCAGCGCGCGCATCTGCAAAAATTCATCGATCGCTTCCGCGCGAAGGCCTCCAAAGCCACGCAGGCGCAAAGCCGCATCAAGCAGCTGGAGAAGATGCAGGATATCGCGGTGCCGCTGGAAGACCGCACCATGCCGTTCAATTTCGAGGATCCGGCGGAGCTCGCTTCCCCGCTCGTGGTGCTGGATGAGGCCGATTGCGGCTATGTGGAAGGCCGCCCGGTGCTGAAGAAGGTGTCGCTGCGGCTCGATCACGATGATCGCATCGTCATTGTCGGCCCCAACGGGCAGGGCAAGACGACTTTGGTAAAATCCATCGCGCAGCGCCTGGCGCTTTTGAGCGGCAAGCGCGTCGCGTCCTCCAAAGTGGTGATCGGCTATTTCAGCCAAGATCAGCTGGACGAATTGCGCGCGGGCGAAACCGTGCTTGAGCACGTGCGCGATCTCGAGCGCGATTGGGCGCCGCCGAAACTGCGCAGCCTGGCCGCGCGCATGGGCTTTGGCGCCGAGAAGATCGACACGAAAGTGGAGAACCTAAGCGGCGGCGAGAAGGTGCGCCTGCTGCTGGGCCTGATGGCGCACGCCAAGCCGCATATTCTGATTTTGGACGAACCGACCGCGCACTTGGACATCGATAGCCGCGAAGCCTTGATCCACGCGATCAATGGCTATGAAGGCGCGGTGCTGCTGATCACGCACGATATCTATCTGGCCGAAGCGTGCGCGGACCGGCTCTGGCTCGTCTATCACGGGCGCGCGCGCCAGTATGACGGCAATCTGGAAGATTATCGCAAGCTCGTCGCCGCCGCCGATCGGCCGAAAGATGATGGCCCCTCAAAGATAGAGGAGGCGGTGGCGCGCGCCGATGCGGCGGCCAAGCCGAAGACTTCGAAATACACGTTGCAGCGTAAGCTGGAAGCGGCGGAAACCGAGATGGAGCAAGCGCAGCAGGCGCTGGCGCGGATCGATAAAGAGCTTGCCGATCCCGAAGTGTTCACGCGCGATCACGCGCGCGGGGAAATGCTGATGAAGGAACGCGCGCACGCCGCCGCCGCGCTGGTGAAGGCGGAAGCGGCATGGCTGGAAGCGAGCGAAGCTTTGGAGGGGTAGTGGCTCAATCTCCCTTCTCCTGGTTAAGGAGAAGGTGGCCGCGGAGCGGCCGGATGAGGTTATGGCGCTATGCATCCGCCGCCGCAACGATCCGCGCCGCAACTTCGCGGATCGCGCCGTAGATGTCCTCATTGCGGATGCGCATGACGCGCCAGCCTGAGGTGCGGAGATATTCCGTCTTCATCTCGTCCCAGGCTTGCTGATCCGAGGTGTCGTGCGAGGGCCCATCGACTTCGATTGCGAGCTTGATGGCGGGGCACGCGAAGTCGGCCACCCAAGGGCCGATCGGATGCTGGCGCCTGAACTTGCGTTTGACCAGTCTGCGATTGCGCAAGAGCGCCCAAAGCTTCTCTTCTGCGCGCGTTTGATCCTTGCGGCCTTCGCGTGCGCGGCGGACGGAGTCGGGATCGTGTTTCATTTTGCACGCTCCTTTAAACCTCATCCGGCCCTTCGGGCCACCTTCTCCTTAACCAGGAGAAGGGACGCAAGGCCGTCAGCCAGGCTAGAGCGGCGGCGACGCTTAGTGCGCGCTTATTTTTGAGAACACGTTCAGCACCACGACGCCCGCCACGATCAGGCCCATGCCGAGCATTGCGGGCGCGTCGAGTTTTTGGCCCAAGAACAGCCAGGCGATCAGGGAGATCAGCACGATGCCAACGCCGGACCAGATCGCGTAGGCGACGCCGACCGGGATCGTGCGCAATGTCAGGGAAAGAAAGTAGAACGCCGCCGCGTAGCCGAGCACGGTGATGAGGCTGGGGATCGGCTTGGTGAAGCCGTCCGCCAGTTTCAAGAATGTGGTGCCGATGATCTCGGCGACGATGGCGAGGGAGAGGAACACATAAGGCATGGGGCGTATTTAGAAGCTTGTCGTCCCCATGCGAACCCTCCCTTCCCCCTTGCGGAGACGTCTGTGAAAGCTGGCGCAGGTCCCCTTCCCGCGAGGGGAGGGGATCGAGGGGCGGGGTGAACCTCAGCGTATCAAGTCTTGCGCAAGACCATCGCGAGGCTTTCGTAAGCCGAAGCTTACTGCCGATCATTGTCCTACGCCAGCGCATCACCCCCCCCCCCCCCCCCCCCCCCCCCCCC
>DAOMPU010000006.1:18422-24683 GCA_035444925.1 Terricaulis sp.
GGGGGAGGGGGTTTCGCGGAGGTCTCCAAGGAGGGAGAGGGAGCGAGTGGAAGCGCGCCGCCCGTTGCGCTAACAACGCCCTATGACTCTTCAGCAAAACCTCGATCGGGCCGCGGGCCTGAAATTTCCCACGCAAGCATTGATTGACGGCCAGCTTGTCGCCGCCCAATCGGGCGCCACGTTCGACAATATCGGCCCGCGCGACGGGAAGGTCGTATCGCAGGTCACCCATTGCGACGCGGCGGATGTGGATGCGGCGGTGCGTAGCGCGCGCGCGGCGTTTGAGGATGGGCGCTGGCGCAACAAACACCCGCGCGAGAAGAAGCGCATCCTATTCAAGCTCGCCGAGCTGATGGAGCGCGATCTGGAAGAGCTCGCGCTGCTTGAAACACTCGATATGGGCAAGCCGATCCGCGATACGCGCAGCGTCGATGTGCCCACGGCGATCAATTCGATCCGCTGGTACGCGGAGGCTCTGGATAAAGTCTATGGCGAAGTGGCGACGACGCCGGCGGAGCGCTTGAGTTTCATCGTGCGCGAGCCGTTGGGCGTGGTGGGTGCGATCGTGCCGTGGAATTTCCCGCTGCACATGGCGTGCTGGAAAATCGCGCCGGCTTTGGCGATGGGCAATTCGATCGTGCTCAAACCCGCCGAGCAATCGCCTTCCACGGCGCTGAAGCTGGGCGAACTCGCGCTGGAGGCGGGCGTGCCGCCGGGCGTGCTGAACATCGTGCCCGGTTACGGCGAAACCGCGGGCCAAGCGCTGGCGCGGCACATGGATGTAGACCTGGTCGCCTTCACCGGATCGGGCGAAGTAGGGCGCAAGCTCATGGTCTATGCCGGCGAGAGCAATCTGAAGCGCGTGGCGCTTGAGCTGGGCGGCAAGAGCCCGCAGATCGTGTTTGCCGATGCGGAAAATCTGGATGACGCCGCCGATGCGGCGGCGTGGGGGATATTCTTCAATCAGGGCGAAATCTGCAACGCGGCCTCGCGGCTTCTGGTGGAAGAAAGCATCCGCGATGAGTTTGTGGCGAAAGTGAAAGCGCGCGCGGGCGCCTATGCGCCGGGCGATCCGCTCGATCCCGAGAGCGTAGCGGGCGCGGTGGTCAGCGAAGCGCAGATGAAGCGCGTGCTGAGCTATGTGGAAAAGGCCAAGGAAGAGGGCGCGGCGCTGGTGGAGGGCGGCATCCGCGTGAATGCGGAAAGCGGCGGCTATTACATCGCGCCCACCGTGTTTGACCGCGTGCAGAACAATCACACGTTGGCGCAGGAAGAAGTGTTCGGCCCGGTGCTGGGCGTGATCGGCTTTAAGGATGAGGACGAGGCGGTGAAGATCGCCAACGATAGCGTGTACGGGCTTGCCTCGGGGCTTTGGACGGCGAACATCTCCCGCGCGCATCGCGTGGCGCGCAAGCTGCGCACGGGCCTGGTTTGGATCAATGGCTGGGATGCGTGCGACATCACCGTGCCGTTCGGCGGCGCCAAGCAATCGGGCTTCGGGCGCGATCGCTCACTGCACGCGCTGGAGAAATACACCGAACTCAAAGGCATCTCGGTGACGTATAAGCCATGAGCGATCCGATTGTTGATTGGGCGCTGGCGTATCCGTTCGCGCGGCCCGGCCATGATTATGTGCTGTTGCCGGAGGGCGCGCGGCGGCTGGTCTCGTTCGACCCCAAAGATATCGGGCGCGGCGGCGTCGAGACCGACGCAGGAACGACGAGTTTGGCGCAGCGCGCGCCGCGCTCAATCGAGTGCGGCTGGACCGCGACGATCGCCAGCGGCTCGAACGCGGGCGTGGCGCAATTGCAGCGCAAGTTTCACGATCTGCTGGATGGCCATGGCGTGATCGTGCTCGAGGGGCGCCTTGAGGGCTTCGTTTGCGTTTATTCCGCGCACATCGCAGCCTATGGCTCGGTGCCGGCGACGCTTTGGCCCATCGAAGGCGCCGATACCAATATCGCGTGCGTGCTGGTGCCGAACGCGCTGATGCCGCGCTTGCATGAAACGGAAAATATCGGCGTGAGCTACGGCTTTTTCGCGCTGAAGGGCGCGGAGTTTCGGCATGAGACTCATAAGCTGGATCAGGTCTTGCACGCCTATCTCAGCTTCCATGGCGGACTTGTGCTGGAGGATACGCTGATCGCGCAGGCGGGGCGCGACGTGCACGGCGCCGACGCGTTGCCGCGCATGACCCAGCCGGAGGTGCTCGAAGCGGTGCGTGAGCGGATGGGCTATGAAAGCGTGTCCGCGTTCGTGCATGCTGTGGTCGGCGATGGGGATCGGCGCGAGAGGGAGATCGCGCGTTTGCATGGTCTAAGCCGGCCGATGCCGTTAGAAAGCTTCGAGCGGGTTGCTTAATCGATCGAGGGGGGCGATGAGCGAGGACAATACGGGGCAGATCGGCGCGGCGCAGCTTGATGAAAGCCATCTGCTGCATGCCTGCGGCACGACGCAGCGGCGCGATCACGCCAATTTCTATTTGCTGCGCCTCCATCCGCGCACCAAGCGCCGGCTGCGCATCGGGCGCTACGCCGCCATCGTTTTTCGCCACCCGATCGCCGACCACACCGAGCTTCCCGACTTTTATCGTCCAGGCGCCGCGGGGCCGAGGCCCGCGGACGTGAACGGCTATATGGTCGTGCATTGCCGTGTCGGCACGCTCACGGATGGGGAGCGCAAAACCATCGCCGCGCGCACCGGCCAGGATGCGATGATGTCCGCGGAGGTCGATCAGACGCTGCGCAATGCGCTCGGCATTACCTGGGTGCGCGGATCGGGGCGCGCGATAGAGCTTTATGTCTATCCGATGCGTCCAAAGCCGTTGCTGACGCGCTTCTTCGAGAATCTTCTGGGCGTGCGATATTTGTTTTTTCGCGTCCGCCGCTCATTGGTTTCCGATATCGAGAAGGATTTGGCCCGCATACCGGAGGATTGCTTTCCGATTATGGGCTTGCCGCAAGGCGCCTCGCTTGTGGTCGAGCGCGCGGTGAAGCGGCCCTTGGATAAAAACGGCAAGATACGCGGCTTTAAGCTCGTCAATTACACCGTGCGTGCGTTCGCGGCGAGTGAAGAAGTCTTGGCGCGCCGCCGCGTGCGCGAAGAATGTGAGCCGGCGCGCTATTTCCCTTCCGAGCGCTATCTCTATCGCTACGATTTTTTCGACTCTGCAGCCGAGCCGGGCGTGTTCGAGGAATCGGGCGATGTTCCTCCGATTTTCGCGGATGCGGTGTTTCGTTCGTTCGGCGTGAGCGCCAATCCCGGCAACGCGCCGCTCGGCTCCGCCGATCCCGTCGCGGGGCGGCGGCGGCTGGTGGACGTGCTGGTGCGGGAGTTTCAGGATTTCGGTGTTGCGCTGGTGATCGCGATTTTGCCGTTCGTGCAGATTTTTCTGCCGGCTGAAGGCGGCGTGCGCTTCGATGCCTGGACGCTCGCGTGGTTATCCTTGCTGCCGGCGCTGGTGATCGTGATGCTGTGCTGGCGCGTACGCAACCAGGTGCGCTAATTAGCGCTGCAGCGCCGCCGCCGCTTTGGCCGCCGCTTCGATGCCGGCCCAATCGCCGGCATTGATCTTATCGGCCGGCGCGATCCACGAGCCGCCGACGCAGAGCACGTTGGGAAGCGCAAGGTAGGCGGACGCTTTTTCCGGCGTGATCGAACCCGTGGGGCAAAAGCGCGCGCGCGGCAGGGGGCCGGCAAGCGCTTTCAAGGTTGCAACGCCGCCGAGCTGCTCGGCCGGGAAAAGCTTGAAATGAGTGTAGCCCAGCTCCAGCCCGCGCTGGATTTCACTGCTGGTGGCGACGCCAGGGATGAACGCAATGGCGCGCTTGCGCGCGGCTTTCATCAGCTTGGGCGTGCCGCCGGGCGAGAGCGCGTAAGCGGCGCCGGCGCCGATCGCGGCGTCGAGATCGTCAGCGGTGAGCACCGTGCCGGCGCCGACGATCATCTCCGGTGCGCCACGCGCGATGGCGGCGATGGCTTCCAGCGCAGCGGGCGTGCGCAGCGTGATTTCGATCGTGTTGATGCCGGATGAAAGCAGCACGCGCGCGAGTTCCACGGCTTTGCCGGCATCGTCAATCGTCACCACCGGGAGAACCGGACTGAGGGCCATCACCGCTTCGGGCGTCAGCTTTTCGCTCATCGGCGCACATCCGCGTTGGGGTTGGCGATGAAGAAGCGCACGTCTTCATCGCTGACCAGATTGGCGTCGCCGGGGATGTAGTGCTTGAGGCAGGCGGCGGCGAGGGCGTATTCGAGCAGACTCTGATCGGCGAAGCCGGTAGCGAGGCCATGCAGCAAGCCGGCGGCGAACGCATCGCCCCCGCCGATGCGATCGACAATGCCGGTGAGGCTTTTCACCGGCGCGCGGAAGTGGGCGCCGCGCGTGTGCATGTAGGCGCCGAGATCGTTGTGATCGCAGCTGTGCGGCGTGCGCGAAGTGTGGGCGATGCGCTGAAGATTTGGGTAACGCGCGAACGCTGCCGCGATCGCGTCGGCGTTGCTTTCAAAGCGCTGGCCGGCGATCAGCGCGAAATCTCGCGCTTCGGCGAAGGCGAGATCGGCCTCGGCCATCAAGGCGTCCAGCGTGGGACGCGGATCGTCGCCGCGCGCCTGCCAAAGCTTGGCGCGGAAATTGGCGTCGTAGGAAACCTTCACGCCGGCCGCGCGCGCGGCTTTCATGGCGGCGAGCGCCGCATCGGCGGTTGCCGCGGTCAACGCCGGCGTGACGCCCGATACGTGCAGCCAATCGGCGCCCTCGAGCGCGGCGGGCCAATCGATCGCGTCGGCGCGGAGATTGGCGAAGGCGCTTTGGGTGCGGTCGTAGGTGATGTCGGTAGCGCGCTGGCCTGCGCCGGGGCTGAGGAAATAGAGCCCCATGCGGCCTGGGCCGGTGGCGATGAAGCGCGTGTCCAGCCCGCGCCGGCGCATTTCGCCGAGCGCGGCTTCGCCGAGCGGATTGTCCGGCAGCACGCTGACCATGCGCGCGTCATGCCCAAAGCGCGCCAGCGAAACGGCGACGTTCGCCTCCGCGCCGCCCACGTAAGGGATCAGCTGCGGCGATTGCAGCAGCAGCTCGCGCCCAGGCGCGGTGAGGCGGATCAGGATTTCGCCGAAGCAGACAAAGCGGGTCACGAAAACCTCTTTAGGCCGCGCTCAGCGCGCGAGCCAGCCCCCGTCCACCGGAATGATCGCGCCGTGCACGTAATCGGAAGCCGCGCTGGCGAGGAAAACCGCCGCGCCGCCGAGATCGGCGGATTCGCCCCAGCGCCCGGCGGGGATGCGATCCATGATCTGCTGGTTGCGCACCGGATCGGCGCGCAGCGCCTCGGTGTTGTCGGTGCTCATATAGCCGGGGGCGATGGCGTTCACGTTGACGCCCAGGGGCGCCCATTCGCAAGCCAGCAATTTGGTGAGGCCCGCAAGCCCGCTTTTGCTCGCCGTGTAGGAGGGCACGCGGATGCCGCCCTGGAAGGAGAGCATCGAGGCGATGTTGATGATCTTGCCGCGGCCGTTTTTGATCATGTGCCGGCCGGCGGCTTGGGCGAGGAAGAACGCGGATTTGAGATTGGTGTCGATCACCGCATCCCAATCGGCCTCGGTGAAATCGACGCTATCGGCGCGGCGGATGATGCCGGCATTGTTGACCAGAATGTCGATCTTGCCGAAATGCGCGATGGCGCGATCAGCAATGCCTTGAATCGGCGCGGTGCTGGAGAGATCGGCTTCGATCGAGAGAAAGCCGCGGCCCAGCGCGCTGACCTGCGCGCCGGTTTCCGCCGAAGGCCGGCGCGCGACGGAGACGATGTCCGCGCCCGCTTGCGCCAGCGCCAGCGCAATGGCTTGGCCGAGGCCCACATTGGCGCCGGTGACGATCGCGGTTTGGCCTTCGAGGCTGAACGGATTGGCGCTCATGGCTTAAGACGCGCGCACGCGGCGGATATAGTCTGCGATCTCGCTGTCTTGCGCGTTGGCGAAGAAGAGTTCTTCAAAGCGCTCGCCGGCTACAGCCGCCTTCAGCAAATCCTGATCGACCGATTTCAAAACCGTCAGCATGTCTTTGCAGGAAGCGGCTTTCAGCTCTTTCAGGATGCCGCGGTTTTTCGCCATGATCTGCGCGCGCTCTTTCGGGTAGCCAAGGCCGCGTTCGCCGTCGAACAGCTTGCGATAGCAATCTTGCAGATTGAGTTCGGCGGCCCAGCCGAAGCCTTTGGCGTAGGGCATGGCGATGGCGTTGCCGTCATTGATCTGGCCGAACAGGAA
>DAOMPU010000007.1:0-24136 GCA_035444925.1 Terricaulis sp.
GCGTCCGGTTCGGACTTGACGAGCCAGTACGCCATTATTGCGCCGGCGCCGGAACCACGGCCAGCGCTTCGATTTCAAAGCGCACGGCGTCGCCGATCACTTGTGCGCCGGTCGTCGAGCCCCAGGCGCTGCGATCGAGTGAGCCGGTGGCCGAGAAGCCTGCGGCCTGGCGCTGGTTGTTCGGCAAGGGGCCCATGCGATTGAGCGTCACCTGCATCGTCACAGGATGGGTTTGGCCCAGCAGCGTGAGATTGCCCGTCACATCGGCCGTGGTGGCGCTGGTGAGGCGCACGGCGGTGGATTCGAACGTGATGGTGGGAAAGCCCGCGGCGTTCAGCCAGCGCGGCTCGCGCAGATGCTCGTCTCGCACGCTGTGCCCAGCGGAGACCGACGCGCTCTGGATTACCGCGCGCACGGAGGAATTGGCCGGGTTGGCCTCGTCCAAAATCACTTCGCCTTCCACCGAGTCAAACTGCGCCAGCACGCTGTTGAAGCCGAAGCGATCGATGCGGAAAGCCACCTGCGTGTGCGAAGAATCGAGCACATAGCGCACCGGCTCGGCGAAGGCGGCTGGCGCGGCCAGCATCGCGAGTGCAAAGATTAAAGCCCGCATCTGATCCCCTTTAACTTTTCGGCGTTTGCGCGCCGGGCAGCGAATTTACTTTATCTGGCATCGCGCGCCACCCCTTTGAAGCTTCAAACTCGCGCGAATGGATTGTCACATTCCGAGGCCCGCCGCACCCTGCGACAAGGCCAGCTTGATCTCGCGCCAAACCGCCGTAAACCTGGGCACGCATGAACGTCGCGCTTGAAGCAGAAGGCCTCGTCAAGCGCTACGGCGCGCGAACCGCGGTGGAGGATCTGAGTTTTCAGGTTCCGGCCGGGTCGATTTACGGCGTGCTTGGGCCGAACGGGGCGGGAAAAAGCACCACGCTGCGCATGCTAGTGGGCGTGCTGCGCCCCACTTCGGGGCGTATCTCGGTGCTGGGCGGCCCGGTGACGCGCACGGCGATGCGGCGCGTGGGCTATCTGCCCGAAGAGCGCGGGCTTTACCGCGGCATGAGCGCGCGTTCGGCGATCACCTATCTGGCGCGTCTCAAGGGCGCCCCCGCAGGCAAAGCGCGCAAGCGCGCCAATCAATTGCTGGACGAACACGGCCTCGGCAAAGTCAAAGGCAAAAAGATCAAGACGCTTTCCAAAGGCATGGCGCAAAAAGTTCAGGTGCTCGGGGCGATCGCGCACGAGCCGGACTTGATCATCTTTGACGAACCCTTCTCCGGCCTCGACCCTGTCAACCAGCGTGTGCTGGAGGAGACGATCCGCGCCGAGGCGGCCAAGGGCAAAACCATCCTCTTTTCCACGCACGTCATGGAGCACGCCGAGCGCTTGTGTGACCGCATCCTGCTGATCGCGCGCGGCAAGGCCGCCTTCGAAGGCAATGTGCGCGATGCGCTGGCGCTGGCGCCGAGCGTGGCCGTGCTGGAAACCGATGGGCAATATGATTTGGCCGCCGTGCTCACGCCGCACGGCTTCCAGATCACCGAGGAATTTGGCGAGCACGGCAATCGCCGCTGGCGCGTGCGCCTGGAAAACGGCCACGGCTCGCGCGCGCTGCTGCAAGCGTGCGTGGAGGCCGGCGCGCCGCTGGCGCTGTTCGAGCCCGCCCGCGCCAGCCTGCACGAGGCCTTTGTTGCGCTCGTGGGCGAGGACGCGAAGGAGGCGGTGAAGTGAAGCTCTCCTCCGTACTCCTCGTCGCGCAGCGCGATTACGGGGCCTATGTGGGCGCCTGGGGCTTTTGGCTCTCGCTAATCACCGCGCCGCTCTTGATCGCTGCTTTGATCTTCGCGCCGATGCTGCTTGCCCGGGCCGAGCCGCCGCGCGCGCTGACCGTGGTGGCCGAACGCGCGGAGGACGCCGCGGTCGTTTCCGGCGCCTTCCGCGACCGGGCCCGCGCCGATGCGCGCGATGAAGTTTCCGCCTATCTTGGCGCCGCCGCGCCCGCGCTCAGCGCGCCCGCGCTTGCCGCGTTTGACGCCGCGCCGGATCGCGCCGCGGCCATCGCCGCCGCGCGCGCCGTGGTGCGTGCTGGCCGCGTTTCCCGCCCCGTCGCCGCGCTATCGGATGGTCGATCCGCCGGCGCGCACGATCGAAGGCTTGCGCCCGTATCTTTCCCGCAGCGAAGGGGAAGGGGCGCTGTTCGGCGCGCTCAATATCCGCCGCGACGGCGCCGGCGCGCCCACGATCGAATATTGGAGCGTCAACCTCTCGCACAACGAGCCCTCGCTGATCGCCCGCAGCGCGATGCGCCTGGCCATGCAGCGCGAAGCCTTGGCGGCGCAGGGGCTCGATCCCAGCGAAGCGGATCGCCTGGCTGAGTTCGATCCGCCGGTTGCGCAATTCGATCCGCGCCCCAGCGCCGGCGAGGGGCAGATCACGCTGCGCCAGCGCGCGCCCTTCTTCGCCGCGCTCGCGCTCGCGTTCATCTTGTGGAGCATCGTGTTCTCGGTGGCGAACATGCTGCTGAACGGGGTAATCGAAGAAAAATCCAACAAGATTCTCGACACGTTGCTCACTTCGATCACCCCGGTCGAGATGCTGGCGGGCAAGCTTTTGGGCGTGGCCATGGTCAGCGCCACGTTGTTTCTGTTTTGGGGCGCGCTGGGGGGCGGGCTGCTCAGCCTCGCGGCGGAGCGGGCGGCGGATTCCTGGTTCGGCCAGATCGCCGGCGCCTTCCTCGATCCGCGCCTGATCGCGGCGTTCTTCATCGGCTTTGTTTTCGGCTATCTGATCTATGGCGCGATCTTCCTGGCGCTCGGCTCGCTCTGCGAGTCGCTGCAGGAGGCGCAGACGCTGCTTGGGCCCGTCGCCATGGTGTTGGCGGTGCCGATGGTGATGATCACGCCGGCTTTGGATAATCCGAACGCCCCGATCATCGAGGCTGCGTCCTGGGTGCCGCTGTTTACGCCGTTCCTGCTGCTGATCCGCGCGCCCTCCGGGCTTGATTGGATTGAAATTGCGGGCATGGGCGCGCTGATGGCGGGCGCGGCGGTGATCATTCTGCTGCTGGCGGCGCGTGTATTTAAGGCCGGCGTGGTGGATCAGGTGTCCATGGCCTCCTGGCGCGGGCGCAAGCAAAAGGGCTAGAATAGGCGCGTGGAGATCAACGCCCGCGTGCGCCACCGCCTCAAAATCGCAATTGCCGCCCTCCTGTTGCTGACCGGCGCTGGGCTTTACGGCTGCGTCGCCGCGCGGCTGCCGAATGTGGCGCTTGCCCCGCGCGCAGAAGAAGCGAGCCCGCCAGCGCTGGGCGCGTTTGGCGCCGATCCGCCGGTGCAGAGCTGGGAAGATTGGCGCGTGCGCCGCGCGCCGCTGCTGCGCGAGGCGTTTCAAGCAAACATCTATGGAAGCTGGCCCGCCGATGCGCCGGGCAGCGTGGAGAAGCACCCGCTTCAGCCCGCGGGCTTTACGGGGCGGCTTGAGCAATGGCGCGTCAGCCTCGGCGCGGCGGGCGCGTTCAACATGCTGGTGATCACGCCCGCGCGCGCGGCGGGGCCGGCGCCGGTGATCGTGATGCAGAATTTCTGCGGCAATGCGAGCGCCTATCCGCGCATCGAGGGCATTGCGGGGCCGGACTTTTGCGGCGGCTGGCAGCGGCCCGTCGTCCGCGCCATTTTCGGCGATTCCATCATCACCCCGCCCACGCAATTGATCCTCGATGCGGGCTACGCCATCGCCATGTTCTATCCCGGAGAAGTCGCGCCGGATAATTCCGGCGCCATTGAAACGCTGGAGGCGCTGACGCCGGAGGACGCCCCGCCTTCGCAACGCACCGGCGCGGTGGCGGCGTGGGCGTGGCTTTACATCAAAGCGCTGGAGGCGCTCGCCGCCGATGCGCGCTTCGATGCGCAGCGCATCGTGCTGTGGGGCCATAGCCGCAACGGCAAATCCGCGCTGCTCGCCGCCGCGATGGACGAACGCCCCGCCGCCGTGATCGCGCTGCAGCCCGGCACGGCCGGCGGCTCATTGCAGCGCGACGACGTAGGCGAGAGCATCGGCGAAATCACCGGAAATTATCCGCACTGGTTCGCGCCAGTTTACGCCACGTATGCGGGGCGCGAAGCGGCGCTGCCGGTGGACATGCACCAGCTGATCGCGCTGATCGCGCCGCGCCCAGTGCTGCTCGGCGCCGCGCGGCGCGATCAATGGTCCGATCCGCATGGCGCGTTTCGCGCTGCGCAAGGGGCCGCGCCCGTCTATCAGCTCGCCGGCGCGCCGGCCTTCACGCAAAGCGATCTCAGCGCGATGGATTTATCAGGCCCGCTCGTCACCTATATGCGGCCCGGCTTGCACGGCGTGCATCGCAGCGATTGGGAAAAGGCGCTCGCGTTTCTCGACGCCGAGTTGCGCTAGGCGGCTTTGCTTTTCTTGCTCATCAGGGCCGCGAAACGCTCGAACAGGTAATGGCTGTCCTGCGGGCCGGGCGAGGCTTCGGGGTGGTGCTGCACGGAAAACACCGGCTTGCCTTCCAGTTCGATGCCGCAATTGGAGCCGTCGAACAGCGAGACGTGGGTTTCCTTCACGCCTTTCGGCAACGTCGCCGCGTCGATCGCGAAGCCGTGGTTCATCGACACGATCTCGACCTTGCCGGTGGCCTTGTCCTTCACCGGATGGTTCGCGCCGTGATGGCCTTGCGGCATTTTCAGCGTCTTGGCGCCGAGCGCGAGGCCCAGCATTTGGTGGCCAAGGCACACGCCCATAATCGGCACGCCACTTTCGATCAGTTTTTTGATCTGCGGCGCCGCGTATTCGCCAGTCGCGGCCGGATCGCCAGGGCCGTTGGACAGCAGCACGCCGTCCGGCTTGTGCGCGAGCGCTTCATCAGCGGTGGCGGTCGCGGGCAGCACGATGCATTTGGCGCCCACATCGCCGAGCGCGCGCAGGATATTGCGCTTCACGCCGTAATCCAGAACGACGACGGTGAATTTCGGCTGCTTCAACTCGGCCACGCCGTCCGGCCAGCGCCAGCGCGTTTCCGACACTGTGTAGGTCTGCGCTGTCGTCACATCTTTCGCGAGGTCGAGGCCCAAGAGCCCAGGCCACGCGGCGGCGCGCTTTTTCAACGCGTCGAGATCGAATTTGCCGTCCGGCGCGTGCGCGATGACGGCGTTGGGCATGCCTTGTTCGCGGATGCGCTTGGTCAGCGCGCGGGTATCGAGCCCGGCGAGGCCGATCACGCCGCGCTTCTTCAGCCAGGAATCCAGATCATCGCTGGCGCGATAGTTTGAGGGTTCGGTCGGCCGCGCGCGGAAGATCGCGCCGCGGGCTGCGGCCGCGGCGGCGGGCGAGGAGGTTTCCACGTCCTCGTCATTGGTCCCGACATTGCCGACATGGGGAAAAGTGAAGGCCACGATCTGGGCGGCGTAGGAGGGATCGGTCAGAATCTCCTGATAGCCGGTCATGGCGGTGTTGAAGCAGACCTCGCCGTCCGCGGCGCCTGCCGCGCCCAGGCCTTCGCCCAGAAAAACAGCGCCATCGGCGAGAACCAGTGCGCCCGTTGGGGGCTTCTGGGCGGAGGAGGGAGGATTCGCTTTGGCCAAAACGCCGGTGAGATAAGGTTGCTTGGGCGGCGTGTCAAAGCGGCGCACGCGCCGGGCCGGGGGCAATCGCGCCCTCGCCCAACGGATGCCTCAAAGGTGAATTCCATGTCAGCCATGGCCGTTGGACGGGGGATGACGGTCTTGTAAGGTTTCGGAGTGGGGTTGAGACAGACCATCTCCTGGGCCGGGGGCCTTATCGCCCTTGGGCTTTTGGCGGGCGTTGCCGGGTGCGGCAGGGCGCCTGAGGGCGCGCCCGCGGCCGAAGCCGCCTCCCCGCCCACGATTGCCCGGGCGGACCTGTTCGGCGAGCCCGCCCGCCAGGGGGGGCAGATCTCCCCGCGGGGCGACCGGGTGGCGTTTCTGGCCCAGCGCGACGGGGTCACCAATCTTTGGGTGCTTTCAGTCGAGGCGCTGGATGAGGCCCGCCCGGTGACGGACGACCGCGGCCGCGGCGTGCGCCACTTCGCCTGGGCCGCCGACAACACGACCTTGCTCTACCTGCAGGACGATCGGGGCGATGAAAATTGGCGGCTGTTTGCAGTCGATTCCGCAGGCGGTGAGCCGCGGGCGCTGACCCCGGCCGGCGTGCGTGCGCAAATCCTCGGCGTCAGCCTGAGCGATCCCACCGGCGTGCTGGTGACGCTGAACCAGCGTGACGCGCCCTACCCGGACGTATTCCGGTACGACATCACGACAGGCGAGCGCGCCTTGGTGCAGCGCAACGCCAACACGCCCGCTGTTCGCGGCTTCACCCGCTTTGTCGTCGATAGCGAAAACCGCATACGCGTGGGCGTGAAGGCGCAGGCCGATGGCGGCGCTGAAATTTTGGCGCGTTCGCTGGAAGGCGAGTGGCGCAGCTTGTTTATTGTGCCGCCAGAGGATGCGCTTGCCTCAACGCCGCTGGCGGTCGAGGCCGATGGGCGCACGTTTCTGATGCTGGATTCCACCGGGCGCGATCGCGCGAACCTGGTGCGCGTCGATATGGAAACCGGCGCCAAGACTGTGCTGGGCGAAAGCGCGCGCGCGGATGTTTCCGATGTTTGGCTTGATCCAGCCACCAATGCGCCGGAGGCGTTCGCCGCGGAATATCTGCGCCGCGAATGGCGTGCGCTCGATCCGGATGCGCAGGCGGATTTGGAGTTTCTCGGCCGCCAGCTCAGCGCCGATTTCAGCGTCATCTCCCGCTCGCGCGATGATGCGCGCTGGATCGTATTGGAGCAGGGACCGACAACGCCGCCGCGCTCTTATCTGTATGAACGGGGCGATCGCGCCAATCGCCGGCTCGCCTTGCTGTTTCGCCAGCGCCCCGCGCTGGAAACGGCGCCGCTGCAGCCGATGGCGCCGGTGGAGATTGAAGCGCGCGACGGGCTGACGCTGGTGTCGTACCTCACGCTGCCGATCGGCTCCGATGAAAACGGCGACGGCCGCCCCGATGCGCCCGCGCCGCTTGTGATCGCGCCGCACGACGGGCCGTGGGCGCGCGATTCCTACGGCTTCAATCCGCTGCACCAATGGCTCGCCAATCGCGGCTATGCGGTGATGAGCGTGAATTATCGCGGCTCAACAGGATTTGGACGCGCCTTCCTCAATGCCGGCAATCGGCAATGGGGCTCGCGCATGCAGGAGGACTTGATCGACGCCGTGCAATGGGCCATCGCCAACGGCGTGGCCGCGCCGGATCAGGTGGCGATCCTGGGCGCCGGCTATGGCGGCTACGCCGCGCTCGCAAGCCTTGTTTTCACGCCGGACCAGTTCAGATGCGCCGCCGCTTTCGGCGCGCCGGCCAATTTAGCGGCGATGATTGAAACCACGCCCGCCTACGCCGCCGCCATACGTGACATGCTTTATCTGCGCGTTGGCGATCCGCGCACCGCCGAAGGGCGCCAGATGCTGCGTGAGCGCTCGCCGTTGACGCGCGCCAGCCAGATACGCCAGCCGCTGCTCATCAGCGTCGGCGCGCGCAGCCCGCGCGCCTCGCGCGCGGAAATGGATCAGATGGCCTTCGCCGCACGCGCGCGAAGAGCCGGGCTCACGTATCTCGTGTTTCCAGAAGAAGGCGCTGAACTTGTCACGCCGCAAAACCGCTTGGCGTACCTTGCCGTGCTGGAGCATTTCCTCGGCGATTGCTTAGGCGGGCGGGCCGAGCCGGTTGGCGCCGCGTTCGAAGGGGCGCGAATGTACGCCTATGACGGCGCAGCAAGCGTGCCTGGCCTCTCGGCGTTTGCGCGCCGGCTTGGCGCGCCGGCCGTAGCGCCCGTCAGCGCGCCCATCAATCCGAGCGAAAGCCCCGCCGATTTCGCGCCGGAGCCGTAAGAGTTTAGCGCGTCGGAAGAATCGAGCGCACACGGCTTTTGCGGCCGGTGAAGCTGTCCCACACGATGGTTTCTACGTGCGCGCCTTCGGGGGCGAAGTGCACGCCCGAAAACATCGAGCCGTCCGTCACGCCCGAGGCCGCGAACACGACATCGCCCGGCGCCATGTCGTCCAAAGTGAATTTGCGGGTGATGTCGGCGTGGCCCATCGCTTTTGCGCGCTCGATCTCTGCATCGGATTCGGGCTTTAGGCGCGCTTGCATCTGCCCGCCCGCGCAGCGGATCGCGGCCGCCGCCAGCACGCCTTCAGGCGCCCCGCCCGAGCCGAAATAGATGTCGATGCCGGATCGGAACGCCTCTGTGGTCCAGAACACGCCCGCCACGTCGCCATCGGGGATGAGGCGAATGCCGGCGCCGGCCTTGCGCAATTCCTCCACAATCGCCTTGTGGCGCGGGCGATCGAGCAGGCAGGCGCGGATCTCGCTCACCGCCACGCCCTTGGCTTTGGCCAGCCGCGCCACGTTTTCTCTGGGCGAGAGATCAAGATCGATCAGGCCGGCCGGATAGCCGGGGCCGATCGCCAGCTTGTCCATGTACATATCCGGCGCATGCAGCAGCCCGCCCTCGGGCGCGAGCGCCACCACCGTCATCGAATTGGGCGCATCGCACGCGCAAAGATTGGTGCCCTCCAGCGGATCGACCGCGATATCGACTTTGATCCCGCCGGCGCCGACCTTTTCGCCGATATAAAGCATGGGCGCTTCGTCAATCTCGCCTTCGCCGATGACGACGCGGCCATCGAATGGCGCGTCCTGAAAGCTCTTGCGCATGGCGTCCACGGCGGCCTGATCGGCGTCGTTCTTGCGGCCGAAGCCGCGCAATTTCGCGCTGGCGACGGCGGCTGCTTCGGTGGCGTTCAGGGCGATCTGCGACAGGATCGCGCCGGTGGCGTGCTTGTTCAAATTCAGCCCCCAATGAGTTTCGGCCTGTTTAGCGCGCGGGGCGGGGGCTTCAAGCCGGCAAGCCTCAAGGGCGTGAGTTCTTCAGGGGCGCGTGAGCAGGTCCGCGCAGATGCCTTCAAGGCCCGCCTGATCGATCTCGTCGAACGCGGCAAAATGCGTGGAATCCACGTCCAGCACCGCCGCCAGCGCGCCCGCTGCGTCGAACACGGGCGCCACAATCTCGGAATTGGAGCGGCTATCGCAGGCGATATGGCCGGGAAAAGCGTGAACGTCCGGAACCAGGATCGTCACGCGCTGCGCCGCCGCCGCGCCGCACACGCCCTTGCCGAAGGGAATGCGCAGGCAACCCAGCGTGCCCTGATAGGGGCCGACCACCAGTTCGTCCCCTTTGGCTTCATCAACAAGGTAAAACCCGACCCAGAAAAAGCGTTCTCCGAACGCTTCGCGCAGCAGGCTGGCGGCGCTGGAATAGCGGGCTATGCGGCTCGGCTCGCCGGCGATCACCGCGCTGATTTCCGCGCGCAGCGCGGCGTAGCGCTCGGCTTTGCCTTCGGGCAAGGGCGCGCGGGCGGCCTCGGCCATGACTTACGAGCGGTTAGACTTGCGATGCGGGAAGGCCCCGGAGGCCTTCAGCGCCATCATCTTGTCCTTGCGCGGATCCACCTTCGGCCGGCGCTTCGTCAGCGCTGCGCCGACAGCCACCGACAGGCCGACCACGACCAGCATCAGAACCAAGATCCAGATCCAGAAATCCATCGGGCGCACTCCGGCTGCGGCGCAAAGATAAGAGGTCGCCGCCATGAAGCAAACGCCGACCGTGGCGGAAATGTCCCCATACAAGGTGCGGGACGGCGCGTCGCACCCTCCTGCTATTGAGAATGCCTCGCATCATGGGTAAGTGCGACGCATTCGTAACAAGACGAGGGGGCAAGGGTGAACAAGGGGAACAACGGGTCGCGCGTGGCCGGCTGGCTGCTTTCGACGGCGATGGGCGTGACGGCTGCGGCCGCGTTCGGCGCGCCGGCGGCTGCCGAAGAATACGGCGCGGACGAAACCCCGATCACCGTGATCGGCCAGCGCCCTCAGGGCGAGGTCACCAACCCGCGCGCCACCGCGCCGCTGGTCGATATGCCGCTGACGGTCACCGTCATCCCCGAGGATCTGATCGAGCAGCAAGGCGCGCGCGATCTCACTACCGTTCTGGAGAACACCCCCGGCATCACCTTCAACGCCGGCGAAAACGGCTTCGCCACCGGGCTGGGCAATTTCAGCATGCGCGGCTTTGACGCCTCGGCCAACATCTTCATCGACGGCGTGCGCGACAGCGGCAATTACAGCCGCGACGCGTTCAACATCGCGCAGGTCGAAGTGGTGAAAGGCCCGGCCGGCGATAATGGCCGCGGCGGCGCCGGCGGCTACGTCAACATCGTCACCAAGACGCCGTTTGAGGCGGCCTCCTATCGCGGCAATGTCGCTTATGGTTGGGATGAATACGATTCCGACGCGCGCACGCGCGTGTCGTTCGATCTCAACCAGCCATTCTCGGATAATGCGGCGGGCCGCATCAATGTTCTGTTTGAAGAGGGCGGGGTGGCCGGCCGCGCCGTGGCGGAACGCAATTCCTGGGGCGTTGCGCCTTCGATCGCGTTCGGGCTTGGCCAGCAAAACCGTTTCGTCGTCGCGCTGCAGCACGTCGAGCAGCGCAATCTGCCAGATTGGGGCGTGCCGGCAGCGCTGATCTCCGGCATGATCAATTACGATCCCTCGCTGCCGCCCGGCGCTTCGCACGACGGCTTGCGCGATACGTTCTACGGCCTGAACACCGATTACGACGACGTCGATTCCAGCATGGCGTTGCTGCGCTTTGAGCGCACGCTCTCGGAAGATTTCGAGTTTTCCAGCCAGGTGCGCTGGTCGGGCACGTCGCGGGAATCTGTCTATACGCTGCCGAGCGGCTATGCGGCGGCGACCGATCTGGTCACCACGCAGCGCCAGATCAACGCGCGCGACAATGAATCGCTCTCCTGGCTCAACAATATCAGTGGCAATTTCAGCACCGGGGCGCTGCAGCATCGCGTGGCGGTGGGCGTGGAATTCTCGCACGAGCGCTCCACCGCGCAGGCGTTTGCTTCACAAACCAATCCCGGCGGGGCAACGCAGCCGATCAACGCGCCGAACCCCGCGCGCGCCGGCGCCATCGCGCTTTCGCCCACGCAGGAAAGCAAAGTGACGATCGATACGATCGCGCTTTATTTCTACGACACGATCGAAATCTCCCCGCAATGGGAGCTGACGGGCGGCCTGCGCGCGGAAAGCTACAGCGTCGATATCAACGCCAACGTGATCGGCGGCGGCGCCCTCGGCGTGAACGGTTACACCGTTGAAGAAGACACCCTGAGCGGGCGCCTGGGCCTCGTATTCAAGCCGGCCGAAAACGCCAGCATTTACGGCGCCGTGGGCGTGGCCTCGCTGCCGCCGGGCTCGTTCCTGTCGAACTCCGACATCTCGCGCGAAGGCGACAACGCGTTCCCCGGCTATAGCGCGGGCATGAACAGCCAGGGCGCGGACGTGCAGCGTTCGATCAATTACGAGATCGGCGCGAAGTGGAATTTGTTCGATAATCGCTTGGCGCTGAGCGCGGCGGTGTTCCACACCGTGCGGGAAAACGTGGCCATCACCGGCCGCAGCGGCGTGCTGACCACCGACCCGGTGACGCTGCAAGGCTATGGCCAGCAGATCGCCGAGGGCGTGGAGATCAGCCTGATCGGCCAGATCACCGACGCATGGTCGATCTATGCCGGCGCGCTCTACATGGAGACCGACCGCAGCCATAGCGCCGCGCTCGATCTCGCGCGCTGCCGCGCCAACCCGGGTGATTTTGGCGTGGGCTCGAACCCCGCCTCCTGCACCGCCGCCAACCGCACCAGCGGCAACGAGCTCTCATTCTCGCCGAACGTGACGGCGAACCTCTGGACCACCTACGCGCTGCCGTTCGGGGTCACGATCGGGGGCGGGGTGCGCTATGTGGGCGAAAGCTATGTCGGCCGGCCCGACGACGCCGAGCGCATCATCCCCAATAACAGCGCCAACATGCTGCCCGATTATTTCGTCGTGGACGCGATGGTGGAATACGCCGTGACGCCGAACGCGACGCTGCGCCTCAACATCGATAACATCACCGACGAATTCTACGCGGTATCGACCAATTGGTCGGCCCAGCGGGCGCTGGTGGGGCCGCCCCGCTCGTTCCTGCTAAGCCTTGCGCTGCGGATGTGATAAGGGGGGGGCCGCGCCGCCAAGGTGCGGCCCTTTCGCTTTCACGAGTTCGCGCCATGCTGGTTTCCATCCCGAACGTCCTCACCCCCGCGCAAGTCGCCGAGGGGCGCAAGGCTTTGGAGGGCGCCGAATGGGTGGATGGGCGCGTGACGGCTGGTCATCAGGGCGCGCACGTCAAGAACAATCGCCAGCTGCCGCAAAACAGCGAAGCTGGCCGCGCCGTGGGCGAGATGATCCTGCGCGCGCTCTCGAACAATCCGCTTTTCATGTCGGCGGCGCTGCCGCTGCACGTGCTGACGCCCACGTTCAATCGCTACGAGGGCGGGGAGGCGTTCGGCAATCACGTCGATGGCGCGATGCGTTTCCTGCCCAACGGCCAGCGCATGCGCACCGATCTCTCCTGCACGCTGTTTTTCAGCGAACCCGGCGAATATGAGGGCGGGGAGCTGATCATCGATGACGTGTTCGGCTCAAAAAGCGTCAAGCTGCCGGCCGGGCACATGATCCTCTATCCCTCCACCAGCGTGCATCAGGTGACGCCGGTGACGAAGGGCGTGCGGCTCTCTTCCTTCTTCTGGATGCAGAGCATGATCCGCGACAATGCCCAGCGCGCGATGCTGTTTGACATGGATCGCGCCATCCAAGGGCTCGGCGCCGAAAACGGCGCTACGCACCCGGGCGTGGTGCAGCTCACCGGCGTGTATCACAATCTGCTGCGCATGTGGGGCGAGGTGTAACGCGCGCCGATTGCTACCCTAAGTTAACCAACTCCGGAGAAATACTACTTTAGGTAGTGTTTTCCTGGAGGGCGCCATGTCTCGTTTCGGATCTGCAGCGGTGTTGAAGCAGGCGGAGGCGCCCCCCTCGGAGGCCGCGCGCGAAGCGATGTTCAAGCAGGCGGCTTTCGCCGGCGCCTCCATCGCCATGATGACGATCGACCGCGACTTCAAAGTCCTGTTCGTCAACGACGCCACCAAGAAGCTGTTCGCGGAAAACCTCGCCGCCTTCCGCACCGTCTGGCCGAGCTTCAATCCCGATTCCATCATCGGCATGTGCATCGATTTCTTTCACAAGAACCCGGCGCACCAGCGCCAATTGCTCTCCGACCCCAGCCGCTTGCCGTATCGCACCGACATCAGCGTCGGTGATTTGAAATTCGCGCTGAACGTGAGCGGGGTGTTTGATGAAAACCGCCAATATGTCGGCAATGTGCTGGAATGGGCGGATGTCACGAAGTCGCGTTCGGACGCCGGCGCGCTTGCGGCGCTGGATCGCTCGCAAGCGATCATCGAGTTCACGCTCGACGGAAAAATCCTCACCGCCAACAAAAACTTCCTCAGTGCGATCGGCTATAGCCTCGATGAAATCCGCGGCCAGCATCATTCGATGTTTGTGGAATCTGCGTTCCGCAGCTCCGCGGAATATCGCGCCTTCTGGGACAAGCTATCGCGCGGCGAATATGATGCGGGCCAATACAAGCGCCTCGCCAAAGGCGGACGCGAGGTTTGGATTCAAGCCAGCTACAACCCAATCCTCGACGGCAATGGCCGCCCGTTCAAAGTGGTGAAATTCGCCGCCGACATCACCGAGCAGATGAACATCGCCTTCCGCGTGCAGGAAATCGCCGATGTGGTGAGCTCTGCCTCCACCGAAATGCGCGCAACCGCCGAAAGCATGGCGCGCATGGCGGAAGAAACCACGCGCCGCGCTTCAGAAGTGGCGCAGGCTTCCGAACTCGCCTCCGCCAATGTGCAAACTGTTTCGGCAGCGGGGGAGGAGCTTTCAGCCTCCATCGCCGAAATCGCGCGCCAGGTGGCGGAATCCAACACGGTGACGCAGCGCGCGGTTAGCGAAGCGGATCGCACCTCGAACTCCGTGCAAGGCCTGGCCGATGCAGCTCAGAAGATCGGCAATGTCGTCACCTTGATCAACAACATCGCGGGGCAAACCAAATTGCTCGCGCTCAACGCCACGATCGAGGCCGCACGCGCGGGCGAGGCGGGCAAAGGCTTCGCGGTGGTGGCCTCCGAAGTGAAAAGCCTCTCCGATCAAACCGCTAAAGCGACGGACGAAATCTCCAACCAGGTCTCGGCCATGCAGGCGGCCACCACAGCCTCGGTCGGCGCCATTCAAGGCATCGCCGAAACTATCCGCAAAGTCGCGGAGATCGCCTCGGCCATCGCCGGCGCGGTGGAGGAGCAATCGGCCGCCACGCGCGAGATCGCGGCCAATGTGGCGCAGGCCGCGGCCGGCACGGCGCAGGTTTCCGCCTCGATCGGCGCTGTCAGCGAAGCGGCGGCGCAATCGAGCGTGGCTTCCGGCGATCTTCTGCAGGCGTCTGGCGAGATGTCGCGTCAATCGGAAGATTTGCGCGCCACGATCGAACGCTTCGTGAGCCGCTAGGTGGCGATCAACGTCCTGGTGGTTGACGATTCAGCGGTGGTGCGCGGGATGATCTCGCGCGCCATCGCCGCCGATCCCGGCATTCGCGTAATCGGCGCGGCGGGCGACGGCGCAGCGGCGTTGGTGCTGGTGAAGGCCAATCACCCGGACGTGGTGCTGCTTGATGTTGAGATGCCGGTGATGGATGGGCTGAAAGCGCTGCCGCAGATTTTGGCGGCGCGCCCCGGCGTCGCGGTGATCATGGCGTCCGCGCTGACGCGCCGGCATGCGGGCATGAGCTTATGCGCGCTGCGCCTCGGCGCCGCCGATTACGTGCCCAAGCCCGACGCCGGGAACGACAATCTGCCTGCATTTTACGAAGAGCTGATCGCCAAGATCAAAGCGCATGCGCCGAGGCCCGCGCCGGCGCCCACGCCAACGCCGCCGCAAGCGCCGATCTGGCGTTTCACGCCGAAGGCGGTGGCGATCGGCTGCTCCACTGGCGGGCCGCCGGCGTTGCTCAAAGTGTTCGCCAAAGCCAAGGGCGCCATCCGCATCCCGGTGTTCGTCACCCAGCACATGCCCGCCACCTTCACCGCGATCCTGGCCGAGCAGATCGGGCAAGTGTGCGGCGCGCGCACGTTCGAGGCGCGCGAGGGCATGGCCGTGGAAGCGGGCTGCGTGTACGTCGCGCCGGGCGGGCGTCACTTGGTTGCTGCGCGCGCGGGCGAGGGAATTGTGATGCACCTTGCCGATACGCCGCCGGAGAATTTCTGCAAACCCGCTGTCGATCCGATGCTGCGCAGCTTGGCGCAGGTCTATGGCGCGGGTTTGCTGGCGGCGATCCTCACCGGCATGGGGCGCGACGGCGCGGAGGGCTGCCTTGCCGTGGCGAACGCAGGCGGACGCTTCTTCGTGCAGGACGAAGCCTCCAGCGTGGTGTGGGGCATGCCGGGGGCGGCGTTCAAAACCGGGCGCGCCATGGGGCAGCTGAGCCTGGACGCCGCAATCGATTATCTCGCCGCCGCGATGCGGGGGCGCCCATGATCGCGGGCGCCGATTTCCTAGCGTTGCAGAATTTGTTGCAGCAGCGCTGCGGCATGGCGCTGACCAGCGATAAGCTCTATCTGGTCGCTGCGCGCCTTGGCCCGGTGGCGCAAAAGCTCGGCCACCGCAGCGTGATCGAGCTGATGGCGCATCTGCGCGCGCGCCCCAGCGAAGCGGCGATCAACGCGGTCGTGGAAGCGATGGTCACGCATGAATCGCTCTTCTTCCGCGACGGCAAACCGTTCGAGCAATTGCGTGCTTTGCTGCCTGAATTAATGCGCGCGCGCGCCGCCAAGCGGCACCTGCGCATCTGGAGCGCGGCGTGCTCAAGCGGGCAGGAGGCATATTCCATCGCCATGCAGATCGCGGAAGATTGCGGGCATATTCCAGGCTGGCGCTGGGAAATCATCGGCACCGATGTTTCCGAACCAATCCTCGCCAAAGCGCGGGCGGGGGAGTTCTCGGCGTTTGAGGTGAAGCGCGGGCTCACCGATGCGCGCCTGGCGCGCCATTTCGAGCCGCGCGGCGATGGCGGCTGGTGCGTCAAGCAGAGCTTGCGCGCCATGACGCAATTTCGCCTGCACAATCTGCTCGAGAGCGCAGCCCACCTTGGCCAGTTCGACGTGATTTTCTGCCGCAACGTGCTGATCTATTTCGACACGCCGACGAAAACCCGCGCGCTTGACGTGATCGCGCGCCAGCTTGCGGGCGATGGCGCACTTTTCCTTGGCGGCGCCGATAGCGTCGCGGGCGTGAGCGATAAATTCCTGAACGTGGATCGTGGCCTGTTTCAGCTCGCCGGGCCGGTGCTGAAGAAGAGCGCTTAAGCCGCCGCCGCTTCGATTTCCAGCAGCGCGTCAATCTCCAGCACGATCAGCATCTGGCCTTCCTGGCGATAAAGCCCGCGGCAGATGTGCGCCCAGTGCGGGTTCAGCGTGATCGGGTTAGGTTCATAGAGGCTGGCCGGAAGCATCATCACGTCGCCAATTTCATCCACCAGCAGCGCGTAGGCTTCGCCGCCTGTGCGCTCCACGATCACGAACTTGCAGGCGCCGCGATCGGCGGGCGCGTCCATGCCCAGGCGCGTGCGCAGATCGATCGCCGTGACGATGCGCCCGCGCAGATTGATCGAGCCGAGAATCGAAGCCGGCGCCAGCGGCGCGGCGTAAATCTGCGTGGCGGCCAGCACGTCGCGCACGCGCGTCACCGGCACGCCGAAATAGGCGCCGCCCACATACATGGTGACGAGTTGCGCGTCTTCGCTGGGCGGGATCATGCGGCTTGCCTGGAAAGCGCGTCGAGCGTGGCGAGCAGGGCGTCGCGGTCAAACCGGCAGGCCATTTGCGCGAAGCCCTCCGCATCGCTTTGGCGCACGCTGAGCGGATCGTCATAGAGCCCGATCACCGGCGCGGCGGCGGAAAGCTGCTCGCGCGCGGGCAGGGCGGTGTCCGATAGGATCACGCTGAAGCTTTCGCGCGCGATCAAGGCGCCCGCCGCTTCTGCGCTCTCGGCGGTGAGCACCTCATAGCCCGCCATCGCCAGCAGCGGCGCGATCAGATTGCGCTTGAAGGGGCTGGGATCGACGATCAGCGCGCGTTTGGCGGCGGGCGCGGTGCGCGCAGGTGCGGCGTCAAACGCGGCGCGGCGCCAATAATGCGCAAGGTCGATAATGTCGGTCACCCGATCGGCGACGACGAGGCTGCCCAGGGCGTCCGGCCCGCTCGGCTTGAAAGCCTGATGCAGCGGGCTTTCGATCACATCGACGATCTCTTCCACCACCAGCCCGATGGCGCGCGTTTCATCCTCGAACACCACGACAGGCTGGCGCGCCGCGCCAATGCGCACGCCTTCATCCAGCGCCACCAGCGGCATCAGCCGCCCGCGATATTGCAGCACCGGCTTGCCGTTGGCGTACTCCACCGCCGCCGCGCCCGCTTCCTCGATGCGCGAAACCAGCTGCAGCGGAATTGCTTTCAGCGTCGCGTCCGCGCCGCGCATCACCAGCAATTGCACGAGGGTTTCGCCAGCCTTCGCATCGGCGGGCGCCTCTTCGGCGGCTGCATCGATCGCGCCCAGCTTTTGCGCCACGCCCTTGGGATCAAGGATCATGATCACGGCACCGTCGCCAAGAATGGTGGCGCCCGAATAATAGGGGATCGCGCGCAGCACCGAGGCGGTTGGCTTCACCACGATCTCTTCAGTGTCGAACACGCGATCGACGATGATGCCGTAGGAAAGCGCGCCGATGCGGATCACCAGGATGCAGCGCTCCTCCTCGCCGCCGGCGCTTGGCAGCTGCATCAGCTCCTGCAGCGCGATCAGCGGCAGCAGCCGGTCGCGCAGGCGCAGCACGGGCGCGCCGTTCAGATATTCCACCTGCCGGTTCGAGCCGCCGCCTACGCCCACCAGCTCCACCACGCTCGATTGCGGCACGGCGAATTTCTCGCCCCCGCACCCCACGATCAGCGCGGAAACGATGGTGAGCGTCAGCGGAATGCGGATGATGAAGCGCGTGCCTTTGCCCTCTGTGGAGGAGAGCTCCACCGTGCCGCCGATTTTTTCGATATTGGTGCGCACCACGTCCATGCCCACGCCGCGCCCGGAAATGCCGGAAACTTGCGCGGCGGTGGAGAAGCCTGGATGGAAGATCAGCTGCTGAATCTTGCTTTCCGAAAGCGTTTCCGCTTCCGCTGGATTGATGAGGTTCTGCGCCAGCGCCTTGGCGCGCAGTTTGGAGGTCATCAGGCCGCGCCCGTCATCGCCGATCTCGATGACGATATGGCTGCCTTCGTGGCGGGCCGAAAGAAAGATGCGCCCGGTTTCGCTTTTGCCCGCCTTGGCGCGCTCGCCCGGTGTTTCCAGGCCATGATCGGCGGCGTTGCGGATCATGTGCGTGAGCGGATCCTTGATCAGCTCCAGCACTTGCCGATCCAGCTCGGTTTCCTCGCCCTGCATCAGCACTTCGATGCGCTTATCCAGCTCAAGCGCCAGATCACGCGCGAGGCGCGGCAGCTTGGCCCAGGCCGCGCCGATCGGCTGCATGCGCGTGGTCATCACGCTTTCCTGCAATTCGCTGGTGACGTGGTTGAGCCGGTTGAGCGGGCTGGCGAACGGGCTTTCCGGTTGCGTGCGCAGTGTCTGCAGCAGCTGATTGCGGATCAGCACAAGCTCGCTGGCCACGTTCATCAATTGCTCAAGCGCCTCCACCTGCACGCGGATGGTTTGCGCCGCGACGCCCGAAGCGGGCGCCGGCGCCTGCGCTGGCGCGGCGATCGGCGCGCCCTGGCCGCGGCATAGCTCCAGCGCTTCCGCGATCGCGGCTTCCTCCGCGCCCAGCGCGCTCAGCCCCGCGCCGAACGCCGCCAGAAAAAGCACCAGCTCGGCCTCGCCCCCGAGACCGAGCTGGTTGAGCGCCGCCGACAGGGAGGGACCGGCTTCGCCCGAGATCGCGCCCCACGCAGCATCGCGCAGGGCGGAATGGAGTGTGTCGTCCTGCACGCCGTGCAGGCGCACGCCTTCCGGCGCGGCCTTGGCTTGCGCCAGCGCCAGCTCCACCGCGCAATCGACGCTGGAGAGCCCGCCCAAGCGGTCGGCCAGCTTTTCCTGTGCGGGATGCGGGGGCGCGTCTGCGCCGGCGACGGCGTTGAGCCGGCCGATCAGCGCGGAATCATCGCCCGCGGGCTCGCGGCCCTCCGCTTCCAGATGCGCGAGCAGCGCCTTGATTAGATCAATCGATTCAAGAATGGCGGAAACGGATTCTTGCGTGGGCGCGAGCGCGCCGTCGCGGAATTGCCCGAGGATGTTTTCGCCCGCGTGCGCCACGCTGGCGAGGCGCGTGAGGCCAAGAAAGCCGCACGTGCCCTTGATCGTATGCATAACTCGGAAGATTTCCGAGAGCAGCTCGGGATCCTCCGGCTCGCGTTCGAAACGAACCAGCGCGCGGTCCAGCATGTCGATGCTGTCATTGGCTTCCGAAAGAAAGTCGCGCAGCAGGTCATCCATGCCGGAGTTTTGCGAAATACAACTTAAAGTAGTGTAAAGGCGCCGCCGGCTCTGAAATTCAGGCTTTTGAAACGGAAGAGGTGCTATCAAAGGTTGCAACGAAGCGGGCGGCGGGGCGAAACATGAGCATCTCCAAGGACATGGCGATCCTGATTGTGGACGATTACAAGACCATGCTGCGCATCGTGCGCAGCCTGCTGCAGCAGCTTGGCTTCACCAATGTCGATGAAGCGACGGACGGGAAGTCCGCGTTCGATATGATCGCCGCGCGCCCTTATGGGCTGGTGATCTCCGATTGGAATATGCAGCCGGTCACCGGGCTCGATCTGCTGAAGCAAGTGCGCGCCAACGCGCCCACGGCCAATCTGCCGTTCATTATGGTGACGGCCGAAGCGCGCACGGAGAACGTCGTCGCCGCGCGCCAGGCGGGCGTCAACAATTACATCATCAAGCCGTTCACGCAGCAGGTGCTGAAGCAGAAGATCGCCGCCGTGCTGGGGGATTTTTGAGCATGAGCATCTCTGATGAAGCGGCCGAACGGCGCGCCTTGCTGCACTATGTGCTCGCTGCGCAGAAGGCGATCGCGGACCTGCGGCCCGCGCAGATGCGGCTCGAGAAGCTGCCCACGGCGATGAGCCAGATCGGCCTCATCGTGGAAACTACGGAAAGCGCGGCCAACCAGATCATGCAGGCCGTGGATGAGATCATGAACGCGCGGGTCGATCTTTCGCCGGCCGCGTATCGCTCTTTTGTCGAGGAAAAATGTCTTGCCGTGCTGGAGGCGTGCTCGTTTCAGGACATCACCGGCCAGCGCATCACCAAAGTGGTGGAAACGCTGCTGACGCTGGAAGACAAGCTCGCCGCGCTTTCAAGCCTGCTGGGCGAGGAGGCGGAGGCCGCGCCGGAACCCGCGCCCGAGGGCGAGGCGGTTTTGCTCAACGGCCCCGCCATGCCGGGCGAGGGCGTCGATCAGGACGAGATCGATAAATTGTTCGCGTGAGCCGCGCTCAGCGCGAAAGCTCCGCCGCCAGCCAGGCGCGCGCGGCGCGCCATTGGCGCTTCACCGTGCTGGGCGAGATGTTTTCCTCCGCCGCGATCTCTTCGATCGTCAGCCCCGCGAAGAAACGTTTTTCCACCAGGCGTGCGCGCTCGGGATCGATCTCCTCCAACCGCGCCAGCGCCGCGTCCAGCGCTTCAAGATCAATCGAAGAATGCTGCTCGCCCGGCCATTGGGTTGAAACCGGGGGCGCCTGGCGCTTGGCGGCGCGCATACGGCGCACTTCATCCATCAGGATCTGGCGCATGATCCGCGCCGAAAGCGATAGAAAGTGCGTGCGCCCCTGAACCTCGACGCGGTTCAGCTTGAACATCTTGATCGCGGCGGCGTGGGCCAGGTCCGTCGGCTGGATTTGCAGCGCCGCGGCGTCACCGTTCAGCACGCCGCGCGCGACGCGGCGAAACTCGTCATAATGCGCCTCGACCAGCTTTTGCTGCTGGGCTTCGTCGATCTTTTCGTCCATGGCGATTTCAGCCGCCTCATCCATCAAAGGAGCCAACCCTCGCGCGAAGCGTGGCGCATTGGCTTGGCCGATACAATGGCGTGACTCGCCTTCGACGCGAAAAAATTTCACCCGTCGCGGCCGATTTCGCGCGTCACGCGCAGATTAAGTTTCTTTGCGGACGAGGTGAGCCGTCGGCGACACGTTCTGCGCCTACACAACCGAGGCGGGTTTCCGCCGGGCGTTCTTGCGGTTCTGCATCGCCCTTCAAACAGAGCCGTATGGGGGAGCGGCGTCGCTGCAAAGCGGCGCCGCTATCCGTTTCAAGGCGCTTCGCCAAGGCCTGCGCGCGGCGGGTTGCAGGCTTGGCGCAGGAAGTCGCGCATCTCCTGCAGGCCGTGCGTGCGGTCATATTCGGAAAGCGTGCCGGCGCGCTCATAGCCGGCATAGATGTCGTGCGCTTCTTGCCAGATGCGGCAGGCCTGCGCGTACTGGCGGCCATTATAATAATTGCCGCCCGTGGTGGCGAGCGCCGCGGCGAGGCTGCGCCGCGCGCCTTGCGAGCCGCCCGAGTGCTCCACCAGATCGCGGAACGCGCCGATCACCTGATCGCTCATCGCGTAGCTTTCCGGATAGCGGCGCAGATCGGCTAGCACCTGCGCATAGACTTCGCCCGTGATCGCCACCATGCGCACGGCGCCCACATCGTTTGGATCGCGCGCGCGCATCGCAAGCGCAGTCCGGTGCGCCTCCTCGATCGCGGCGCGCGCTTGAGCAGGGCGATCGCGGGTGCGGTGAACCACCGCGCTGTACCAATTGGCGATCGCGTAGCTGCGCATCGCGGAGGGATGGTTCGGCCGGCGCTCCATCACTTCGCGGTTGTTGGCGATGGCCGCCGCAAGCACGCGCTGTGCATCGGCGTCGCGGTCCAGATTGTGATACGCCTCGCCCGAAAGGCGCAGCAGCGCCCCGCGCACGGCCATGAAGGTTACGTCGCTGCGGATATTCCCGGGCAAGCCGTCAATAAAGGCCAGCGCGCGCTCGAAGTGGGGGATGGCGCCGGGGTAATCGTCGCTCCAGCCGTAAGTATCGCCTTCGGCCTGGATGGCGACGGCGTAGATGCGGGCGCTGTCGGCGTCGTCGCGGGCGAACGGCTCGATGATCGTTTGCGCGCGCTTGGCCTGCTCGCGCGCGAGATCGATGGCGTTGTTGTTGTAGATATTGGCGCCCGCGTGCTCGAGCATGATCTGCGCCATGGCGCGCGCGACGCCGGGATCGTTTTTGTGCTGCTCATAAAGCGGGGTGATGATCGCTTCGGCCTGCGCCAGCAGCGCTTCGCCATCTTGGTGGCGCGCCAGCTCGCCCGCTTGATCGCCGCCGGTGACTTGCGAAAGCCGCAGATAGCCGCGCCCCGCTTCCAGGCGCACGTCCAGCGGCGCGCTCGCATCCGCCGCCAATGCATCGAGATAGCTGAGGCCGGTGCGCGCCAGCATTTCACGCGCGGCGGTGGAGCCAGAGATTTTGCTGACTTCGTCGTACGCCTCGAACAGCATCACTTTCGCGATTTCGCGGGTTTGCTGGAAGCGGTTTTCCGCCTCGCGCCGCGCTTCTTCCGCGCGCACGTTCGCCGCCAGCGTCACCGCCAGCGCGCCGGCCAGCAGCACGAACACCGCGGCGCCCGCCAGCACCGGGGCGCGCCGGCGCTGCACGAATTTGCGCAGTTTGTATTGGCTGGTGTCGGGCATGGCCGAGACGGGGTAATGCCCGCGCCAGGCGTCGATCTCGGCCAGCAAGGCATCAGCCGTGGGATAGCGCGCGTGCGGTTCTTCCGCGGCGGCGCGCGCGATGATCGCGCGCAATTCATCGTCTTCGGGGCCGGGCGGGATCAAATCCTGCAGCAGGCGGCCGAGCGAATAGATGTCCGCCGCGGTCGTCACGTGCGCGCTGGTGAGGCGCTCGGGCGCGGCGTAGCCGGGGGTGAGGCTCAATTGCCCGATCGAGGGGGAAACCCCGCTCGGCGGCGCTTCCTGATCGGCCGGTTTGGCGATGCCGAAATCGATCAGCTTGACCGCGCCGTCCTTGGTCACCAGCACATTGTTGGGCGTCAGGTCGCGGTGCACGATCAGCTGGCTGTGCGCGAACGCGACGGCGCCGCAAATGTCGCGGAACAGCGCGATGCGCGCCTCGCGGTCCGGCGCATGCGCTTCGGCCCATTGCAGCAGCGGCAGGCCGTCCACCAATTCCATGACGAAATAGGGCGAGCCGTCGTCGGTCTGCCCGCCGTCATAGAGCCGCGCGATGTGCGGGTGGCTGAGCGAGGCCAGCGTCTGCCGCTCGCGCTGAAAGCGTGCGACCAGTTCAGGCGAATAAAGCCCCGGCTTGATCACCTTGATCGCCACCGTGCGCTCAAAATCGCCGGCGTCGCGCTCCGCCCGATAAACCGAGCCCATGCCCCCGCGCCCCACGCGCTCAACGATGCGATAGGCGCCGATGCGGGTGGGGATCGCCTCCGCCTCCAGCGCGGACATCGCGCCGCCGGTTTGCAGCGTGCTGCTGGAATCAGCGGCGATCAGCGTTTCAAGCCGCGTGCGCAGGTCTGGCCGCTCGGCCGTGCGCGCGGCCAGCCATTCGGCGCGCTCGCCATCGGGCAGATCGAGCCATTCCTCGAACAGCGTCATCGCCTCGCGTTCGGCGTTGGGATCCGTCATCTTGGTGGGCAGCCCCTGCTTATTTGCGCCCTCTATAACGGGCCAAGCCGGCCCAGGCCGCAAGTTTCGTGTGAGGCGGGCCGCTTCTCGCCTGCCGAGGGCAGGTTAAGGTTGCGGGCTCAGGCTGCGGAGGCGGATTTCTTTTCCTCGGGCGCGCTGACCAGCCGGAAGACCGGCACCAGCTTGCCGTGCCAGCGCTCGATCACCACGCCGCAATGGGCGCATTCCTGAATGCCGATGTCGCGGATCGGCAGGCGCGCCTCGCCGCGCTCGTATTTGGCCCCGCATTGACAGGTGAAACAGGAATTAAATTGCGGCATCGCGCGTCCCCTCGCGGGCGCCACGATGGCC
>DAOMPU010000008.1:0-24030 GCA_035444925.1 Terricaulis sp.
GGTCGCCCAGGCGTGCAGCTTTTCCCAGCTCTCCCAATATTGCACCACCATCATGGTGCGCAGGCCGACGTGGTTGCGATAGTGCAGGAGGCCGAGTTCGGGGTGCTTCATCAGCTCGTGGTTCATGCGCGGCATGGCGATGAACACCGGCAGCCACTTCCACACCTTCCAGAATTTATTGATGCGCATGCCGGTGAGCAGGACGACGAAATCGCCGTCCGTTTTCGCGGTCATGTAATTGGCGTGAACCTTCGACACCTAAAGCCCCCCGGCTTTTGATCAGGCGCTCCGCCGCGCCACGATGGCGGCGAAGCGCCCCTCCGCATCGCCATTTATATGCGCCAAAGCGGTCCCGTCGAGATCGGCTGTAGCGCGATACGCGCCGAGCGCCGCGCCCGCCTGGCCGTCATAATAAGCAAGGCTCTCGCGGTAGGCGAATGCGCGTGTAAGCGCGGTTTCGCCGCGCAGCGCGCGGGCGTCGGCGGGAGCGAGATATTGGCCTTCGGCCAGCAGGGTCTTTTCGGGGGCGAAGCTTTGCCGCTTCAGCCAGGCCGCCAGCGCGTCGCGATCGGCAAAGGCTTCGACGGCCTCCAGCGTGGTTTCCCCAGGCGCGGGCGCACGCGCTTCCAGCCAGAGCCAATGGCTCGCTTCACTCACCGGCGTTTGCGCATTGAGCCCAAGCCGGCGCCGATCGATCTCCAGCGGCGCCGCCACCGTATCGAGCCCGCCGACCAAAGCCGAGCGCACAACGCCCGCTTGCATGTCTAGCAGCGCCGCCTGCAGCGCCATCTCGAAGCTGAAGCACACGCCCGTGACGAAGCACGATCGCCCGTGCAGCCCGAAATGGCGCGCCACGTAATAGCAGGAGGCGTTCGAGACGGTGTTGATGAAGTTGAGCGGCTTGGGCGTGTGGCCGTGCTTGAAGAATTGCTCCAGCACTTCGAGATTGGTTTCAAGATCGCCGCGGCGCGAACTCATATAGATGCCGGTGTGCGCGGGCGGCGTTTGCGTTCCCACGCAGCGCGCGGCGCCGATCAGCGCCAGCTGGATGAAGCGGCCCACGCGGCGCACTTGCTTGCCGAGGGTTTGCTTGGAAAGCTCGCGCACGTCCGGCGGGGCGCCTTCCACCGGCGCATAATAATCGCCGTGCGCGCGAACGGTGATCTCAATCGGCATTGGCGATCACCAAGGACGTGTTGTTGCCGCCAAAGCCGAAGAAATTGAGTTGAAACACGCCTGGCGCCAGCGCCTGCGGCGTTTGCGGCAGGCGAATATCAAGATCATCGCTCGGCTCGGCGCAGATGCCCGGCGTCGCCGGGAAAAAGCCGCGCTCGGCCATGCCGCAGAACAGGATCAGCTCGGTGACGCCGCACGCGCCGAACGTGTGGCCGATAAAGGGCTTGAGCGCACAGACCGGCGGGAGTTTCGGAAATACAAGCCGCATGCCCGCGGCTTCGGCTTCGTCGTTCAGCAAGCTCGCCGTGCCGTGCGCCTTGATGCCGTCGATCTGCTCGGGCGCAAGGCCCGCATCCTCCAGCGCCATGCGGATCACGTCCGCGACGGTGCTGCCGTCGGGGTTGGCGGCGGAGATGCCGAAAATGTCGCAAAGATTGGCGCTGCCGCGCAGATGAAACGCGCCCGGTTTGTTTGAAGGGCCAACGACCAGCGCCGCGCAGCTTTCGCCCAGCGTCAGCCCCGCGCGCTTGGCGTCAAACGGCTTCATGCCGTGCGGCGAAAGCAATTCGAGGCTCTGAAAGCCAAGCGCGGTGATGATGTTGAAAATCTCAACACCCACCACGATGGCGTGGCGCACGAGGCCCGTGGCCACCAGCATGTTGGCGTAGATCAGCGCGTTGGCGCTGGCGGTGCAGGCGGTGCAGATCGTATATTCGGGGCCGCGCACGCCGTGCGCCTGGCGCAGGCGCTGTGCAAGGCGGCCCATGGTGGAATTGGAAGTGAGCGGGTAGGCGTCTTCGCCCTCCGCCAGCTCACGCGCATAGATCGCTTCGCTGACGGCGATGTCGAGCGAGGAGGTGCCGAGCACCAGCGCAGCCTCGCGCGCCTCGTCGCGCGTCAGCCCCGCGGCCTCGATCGCTTCGCCGACGACCGCTTCGGCAGCTTGCCAAAAGCGCGCCTCGATGTTTTCCAGCGGGCGCCCATGCAGCAGCAGCGCCGGCGCGCCCACGCTTTCTTCCGGCGTTTTGATTTCCTGCAGAACGGGGCGCGGCAGCGGTTGAAACAGCGCATCGATGTTGCGCGCAACGCCCGCGCCCAGCGCGGTGTGGAGCCCCGCGCCGAGAAACGCGGGAGCGCTCATGCGTTGGCTCGTGCCTGAATGAATTTGGCCAGCGTGGTCAGCGTTTCAAACGCCACGCGCCCGTCCGGCCCGCCTTCGATGCGCACGCCATAACGCTCCTTCACCGCCAGCGAGAGCTGCAGCGCATCGAGCGAATCGAGTTCAAGCGCCCCGCCGATCAGCCGATCGTTTTCGTCGATCTCCTCGGGCGCGACGTCCTTGTCGCACTCGGTGATGATCACCTGCTTCAGCTCGGCGATCAGGGCGGCGGTGTCGGTCGGTGCGGGCATGGCTACTCCTGCGGCCTGTAGAGCGCCCACGCGAGCGCCAGAGCCGCCAATCCAAAGCCGGTTAATTTTAGCAATTCAGCCTGAATGTCCAGAACGCCGCCCCCGCGCAGCAGCAGGCCGAGGAAGCCATCGACCCCCCACGCCATCGGCGAGAAGGCGGCGATCGCCTGCATCGCTTCGGGCATGACGAAAGTCGGCACCATCACCCCGCCAATTGCGGCCAGCACGATATTGCCGACCCCGGCGGTAAGCGTGGCTTGCTCGGTGGTGCGCGCCAGCATCGCGATCAGCATGGCCAGGCCTAAAGCCGCCACCGAGAGCGCGGCCGAAAGCAGCACAAAGCCGAGCGGCGCGCCGTTAAGGCGCAACGCTTCCCCGCCCAGCAGCGGCACCAGATACGCGCCCGCCATCAGCATGAGCACGACCTGCACCTGATTGATCAGGAAATAGGGCGTCAGCTTGCCAATAAATTGCGCGCGCGCGCCGATATTGGTGCTGCGCAGGCGCTTCAGCGCGCCCTGCTGGCGCTCCTTGATGAACGCGGTCGAGAACGGCACGGCCACGAAGAAAAGTGCGAACACCAGCCACGCCGGCACGTTCTGCTGCACGGCCGAGGGCGCCTCGGCCGCGCCTTCGTAGGCATAGGTGAGTTCGATCCGGCTGGCGGAAGCTTCATCTTCCGCGTCGAGCGAGGTCACGCCCATGCGCGCCAGCATAATTTCCGCCCGCTCGCGCTGCAGCGCCTCGCGCAGCGCGGAGGTGAAGATGAGTTCGAGCTGGCGGCTCGCATCCGGCGCGGCGGTGACGCGCACCAGCGGGCTCTGCGCCGCCGCCGAGGCCGCTTCGCCCAAGCGCGCGCCGTAATCGCCCGGCAGGTCGATGGCGAAGCTGTATTGGCCCGCGCGCAGCTGGCGGCGCAAATCGGTTTCGCTGGGCGGCGCGCTCACGCGCGTCAGCGCAAAGCCCTGATTGGCTGCGAGCCGATCATAAAGCGCTTGCGCCGCTTCGCCCCCGTCACGGTCGATCACCAGCACGCCAACACCAGCGCCCGCGCGCTCGGCGTAGAGATCCTGCATCGCCAGCGACATGATCAGGATGAACACGAGCGGCAGCACGAACAGCAGCGCCAATCCATGCGGATCGCGCGCGATCAGGCGAAATTCCTTGGCGATGGAGGCGAGGGTGGCTGAGCGTTTCATGCCGCTTCGCCCTGCTTCAGCAGCGCAAGATAAGCCTGCTCCAACCGCGCCACGCCATATTGCATGTGCGCGACGGAAGCCCCGCTTTGCATCAGCGCTTCCAGCGCGCGGTTCAGCGCTGCGGTGTCGCCGGCGGGCAAGTCCGCGCGCTCGGGCGAGGCCCAAGCCGCGCCTTGCGCCGTCAGCGCCGCGCGCAGCGCATCGGGCGCGGGCGCGGCGAAAGTGATCTCCAGCACGCTGCGCCCATGCGCGCGCACCAAATCTTCGATCGGTCCGCACGCCAGCACGCGGCCTTGATCGATCACCGCGGCCGCATCGCACAAGGTCTCAACCTCTTCCATGTAGTGCGAGGTGTAGATGATCGTGGTTCCGCGCGCTTTCAAAGCGGCGATGGCGTCCACGATCATGCGGCGCGAGCGCGCATCGATGCCGACGGTGGGTTCGTCCAGATACAGCACGCGAGGTTCGTTCAGCAGCGCGATGGCGAGATTGAGCCGGCGCTTCAAGCCGCCGGAATAGGTCTCCGCGCGCTGGGCCAGCACGTCTTCAAGCTGGCAAATCTCCACCGCCCGCGCCACGCGCGCGCGCCAAACCTCTTTCTCAAGCCGATAGGCGCCGGCGAAAAAATCGAGGTTCGCGGCGCCCGTGAGGTCCGGATAGAAGGCGAGGTCTTGGGGCGCGATGGCGCCTTGCGCGCGCAGCCCGGCAAGATCATCGCGCGCGGAAACGCCCCCGACATGGATCGCGCCGCGCTGCAGCTTCAGCACCCCGGTCAGCAGCCCAAACAGCGTGCTCTTGCCCGCGCCATTGGGGCCGAGCAGCCCAAAGCAGCTGCCTTGCGCCACCCCGAAGCTGACGCCCGCCAGCGCAGCGCGCGCCGCGCCGCGATAGGCGTGGGCGACGTCAGCGACGGCGATATAGGGAGCGGCTGAATTCATGGCGCGCGCAGGGGCATGGCCAAGCACTTACTGGTCGAACGGCGCACGCGGATCAGCCCTTTTTTCCCGGCGCGAAGCTAGCGCAGCGGCGCGGCGGCGTCATCGGGGCGTGAGCCTCGGGTAAAATCTATTTAAAACAAAAGGTTATCTTCAAGTCCGGAAGGGTGACGCGGGTAACAGGCGCAAAAGCGGCATTTTGGCAGGGTGTGTTCACGGGGCGCGCGCCGACGCGCCCCCGGAGGAAGCCCCGATGACCCGTATCGCTCATGCCGCCCGCGCCGCCTGGACCAAGGCGCAAGTCGGGGCCGTGTTCGCCCTTTGCATGGGCGCGGCGATGGTTTTGCCGCTGACCTTGGCCTCAGTCGGCTTCCCCACCGCCTAAACCGCGCTTAATGTTCGTTCCAAACCCGCAACGGGAACGGCAAGGGGAGGCCGCCATGCTCAGATCAACGCTGTTTGCTTTTGGTTTTTTGGCGGCCGTGAGCACGCCAGCGGCGGCGCAGACGCCGTTGTTCAGCGAGAACAGCGAGTTGCAGATCACCGTCGAAGGCCCGGTGCAGACGCTGGTGCGCCGCGCCGCGCGCAACACCGACCCGATCGACGCCCAGCTCACCGTCGTCGGCCAAGAGCCGATCTGGGCGATCCAAGTGGAGCCGCGCGGCATTTCCCGGCGCACCGGGGGCATCTGCAATTTCCCGCCGCTGCGGCTCGATTTCGGCGAGGGCACGCGCGGCACGCTGTTCCAGGGGCAAAACCGGATCAAGGTGGTCACGCGCTGCAATAGCGGCGCGGTGGCCGAGCAACTCATCGTGCTCGAATATCTGGCCTATCGCCTGCACAACGAGATCACGCCGCTGAGCTACAATGTGCGCCCCGTGCGTATGACCTACCGCGACCGCAGCGACCAAACACAATGGAATTTCCTGATCGAAGATGTGGACGACATGGCGCGGCGCAATAACCGCCTCGTCGCGCTCGACGTGCCGAGCGGCTCGATCCGCGCGGCGAACCTCAATCCCGCGGCCGCCACGCGCTATGCGCTTTTCCAATTCATGATCGGCAACCTCGATTGGGACATGGTCACCGGGCGGTCGGGCGAGGATTGCTGCCATAACAGCCGCCTCTTGGGCGCGGACGCGAACGCGCGCGAGAATCTGATCCCCGCGCCCTATGATTTCGATTATTCGGGCTTTGTGAACGCGCCTTACGCGATCGCGCCGGAATCGGTGCCGGTGCGCAATGTGCGTCAGCGTTATTGGCGCGGCTATTGCCGCTACAATGATGAGCTGCCGGCGGCGATCGCGCATTTCCAATCGCGGCGCGACGCGTTGCTGGCGCTGATCGACGGCGAAACGCGGCTGAGCGAGGCCCGCCGCACCGGCGCGCGCCGCTACATCGAAGAATTCTTCGAGGTGATCAACGATCCGAACCAAGTGCAACGCGAGATCATCGGGCGCTGCCGCGGCTGATTAGTCGTCCGCGCCTACAAGCGGAGTTTCGCAGGCGGCGGCCAGCTCCGCCACGGGCGAGCCCGCGGGCTCCAGCGCCGCCACAGCGCCGAAATAGGCGCAGCGTTCTTCCGGCGTGGCGGCGTTGATCGGCACGCGCTGGCCGCGATGGATCGTGCTGGCGGCGCCGTTTTCGATCACCACGAACGCGTGCGGATCGCTGTGATTGCGCGGCACGGCGATGTCGGCCACCAAAACGCGCCCGCCAAAGCGCGGGATCACCAGCGGCGCGAGCTTGGTGTGGCCCACCACGATGCGCGCAACGCCGTGCCGTGCGAGCACGGCTTCAAGGTTGGCGGTTTCAGTGGCCTCATCGTTGCGCGCGAGGCCACGGTACCAGAGCGGACCTTCCTGGTTGGTGACGATATCTTCCATGCCCGCCACGGGGCGCAGGCGCAGCGCGCCCTGCACGCCGCGATTCATCGCGTCCCGCTCAAACGGAACGAAGCTGGGCCCAAGCCCGCCATGCAGGAACAGCGTATCGTTGATGCGCAGCACGGCCTGGTGGCTGATGATCCAGCGGCCATAGGTTCCCGTGGGCGACCAGGCGCGCCGATGCTCCACCCAGCCGAGCGGATGCTCGGTCTCCCATTGCGTGCGCCAGGCGGCGTCAAAGCTGGGCGCGCCGCCGGCGGGCGGGTTGGCGCGCAGATGGCGCACCACTTGCTGATAATATTGCTCGCGCACGCGCGCCGAATTGCGGGTGGCGAAGGCGGCGTATTCGCCCGGATGCACGTAGCGCAGATCGCCCTCGACATTCATCGCTTCGTGATTGCCGATCAGCGCATGCACGCGCCCGCCGGCGCGGCGGGCCTGGCGCTCGATGCGCATCAAATGATCCATGATGGCGCGGCTGTTGGGGCCGCGATCGGGAATATCGCCCAGCTGCACCAGGTGCGCGCGCCCGCCGATCCAATTCCCTTCAGCATCGATCAGCCCCGCAGTGCGGAGCATGTCGAGATATTTTTCGTATGCGCCTTCAAGATCGCCGATCGCAACCACGCGCTCGACATTCTCGAACGTCGATTGCGCCTGTGCGCTCGGCGCGGCGAAGACGAAGCATGCCGCGAGCGCGGCGATGGCGGAGCGAAGCAGACTCATCATGGGGCGCGAGCATACCGGCTGAGCATGGCTTGGCCACCGGCCGCTTCGTCGCTGATGATCAAAGAACCGTCAGCGGCGATGGTGACGCCCTCGGCCTGCGCGTGTCCCGCGCCGAGGCCGCGCACGGCCAGCACTTCGCCTTCGGGTGAAAGCTCGGCCAGCGCCCCGTCATTGCCGGAAAGCAAGAGGATGCGCCCGCTGACAGGATCGATCTCGACGCTGGAAGGGCGAAAATCTTTCACGCCCGCGCGCGTGGCGAGATCGGCCTCTGGAATGGAAATCCAGGGCGCGGCCGGCGCGCCGGGGCGCCATTTATAAAGCGAGACGTTGTCGCGCATGGCCCGATCGCGCATCCGCTTGCAGGCGATAATAAGGCTTTGATCGGCCGCCAAATAGGCAAGCCCCTCTATTTCGCAAATCTCGCGCATGCCGGAATCGGCGGTTTCATACGGAACCTGGGCGCCGTCCGCGCCTTCGCGGAAGGTGTAAATCCGCCCGCGGCTGGTGATGAGATGAAAGGCGCCGTCGGGACTGATGGCGAGGCCTTCGAAATCGCCGGTCTCGATCGGCTCGCCCAGTGCGAATTGCTTGACGATGCGCCCCTCGGCGGCGTCGAGTTCGTAGATCACCGCGCGCTCGTCATCGTGGGCGAACAGGCGCCCGTCCGGCGAAACGGCGAGGCCCGAGATTTCGGCAAGCTGGATCGGCAGGCGCCATTGCTGCGCCGCTTCGCCGGCAAACAGCGAGCCTTCAGGCGGCGGCGCGGCCGGCGCGGAAGGCGCGGGCGCGCAAGCGAAGGCGAACAAGGCCAGGGCGAGTGCGGCGCGCTTATTCATCGTCATCATCCTCGTGTTTTTGTTTGTGCTTGCCTTCATGCGGGCGCGCTTCCTCCTTGGCCATCCATTCGCGCGAGAACATCTGCTTGCCGGTGGATTCCGCGCCGAACTCCGTCGCCCAGAGGCCGAGCACGGTGTAGTTGAAGAAGATCGAAATGATCGCCGCCACCTCCACCGCGTTGATCCCGCACGCCACGCCCACGCCGATCGCGGTGAACAGATACGTGGTCTCGGCGCTGTCCTTCAGCGTATGGCGAAAGCGCACGCCCGCGACGATGCCCGCCAGCGAAAACGCCAGCGCGAGCGAATTGTGCACCACATGCACGATGCCGGTGATCACCATCGGCAGCACCAGGATGGTCTGGATGAAGCTTTGGCTCACGTCCTTGCGCTTGCGCGCGCCCATGCAGATCCATGTCACCGGCAGCATCAGCAAAAACGCCGAGACGATCGAAAGCGCCAGCTTCACGCCCTCAACCAGCGTGGAATCGGTGGGGCGCAGCGTGCGGTTCACCGGTTCGAACGCGGATTCGCCCACGGCGCCGAAGCTCGCCGCCCCGCCCACCGGCAGGAATTGAAGCAATGAAGGCTGCAAGACCAGGACAAGCGCCAGCACGCCCCCGATCGCGCCATAATAGCCCGAGACGATCAGATAGGGCTTTAGCAGTTTGGGCACGGCCGCGGGGGCGGCGTCCGCTGGCTTATGCTCTTCAGTTCCGAGCGCCATTGGGCTCCTCTGCAAACGGCCTTATAGGGTCTTATAGCGTGTTTGCCGGCCCGTCGCCCGGTTTCGCCCTCGGCGCAGAGGAGCGCAGATGCAGCAGAAAACGCCAAGCGCCCCCGCGGGCGCCGCTTATGAAACCGATGTGATCATTATCGGCGCGGGGCCGGTGGGCTTGTTCGCGGTGTTTGAGCTTGGCCTGCTCGATCTGAAGGCGCATCTCGTCGATGTGCTCGATCGCCCGGGCGGGCAGTGCGCGGAGCTTTACCCGGAAAAGCCGATCTACGACATTCCCGGCCTGCCGGTGGTGACGGGGCAAGAACTCACCGATCGGCTGATACAGCAGATCGCGCCGTTTGATCCGAAATTCCATTTGGCGCAGATGGCCGAGGCGCTGGAGCGCTTGCCCGACGGAAAATTCAAACTGCGCACGGAATTGGGCACGACCATCACCGCGCCCGTGCTGGCGATCGCCGCGGGCGGGGGCTCATTCGTGCCGCGCAAACCCAAGCTTGACGGCTTGGAGGCGTTCGAGGGCGAGAGCGTGCACTATTCCGTGCGCCAGATGGAACGCTTCCGCGGCAAGCACATCGTCGTCGCCGGCGGTGGCGACAGCGCGCTCGATTGGGTGTTGAGCCTGCAGCCGATCGCCAAGAGCACGACCTTGATCCATCGGCGCGACGATTTCCGCGCCGCGCCCCATTCGGTGGCGCAGATGCGCAAGCTCGTCGCCGAAGGAAAAGTGCGTCTCGAGATCGCGGATTTGAAGGGCCTCACCGGCGAAGGCGATCGCTTGCGCGCGGTGCAATGCTTCACCAAGGAAAAAGGCGCCTACGAAATCGCCTGCGACGATCTGCTGGCCTTTTACGGGCTCACCATGAAGCTCGGCCCGATCGCTGATTTCGGGCTGAACCTGCACGAGAACCTGATCCCGGTCAGCACCGAGACGTTCGAAACCAGCGAGCCGGGCATTTTCGCCATCGGCGACATCAATTCCTATCCCGGCAAGCTGAAACTGATCCTTTCGGGCTTCCACGAGGCGGCGTTGATGAGCCAGGCGGCGTTCCGCATCTGCCGCCCGGGCGAGCGGCTGGTGTTTCTCTACACCACCTCCTCAACCGACCTGCAAAAGAAGCTGGGCGTGACTTGAGCTGCGGCTAAAGCAACGCTTTAGCTGCGCTGAGGGGCAGGCGGCTTGGAGGCGCGCTGAAAACGCGTCACATGAGGGCCTCAGGAGTTTTTGAAATGCCTTACGCCTCCGTGCTCGACGCTATCGGCAACACGCCGCTGATCAAGCTGAAGCGCGCGTCCGAAGAAACCGGCTGCACCATTCTGGGCAAGGCGGAATTTCTCAATCCCGGCCAATCGGTAAAGGATCGCGCCGCGCTGGCGATCGTGAAGGACGCGGAGGCCAAGGGCTTGCTCAAGCCCGGCGGGGTGATCGTGGAAGGCACCGCCGGCAATACCGGCATTGGCCTCGCCCTCATCGGCGCGGCCAAGGGCTACAAAACCATCGTGGTGATGCCGCGCACGCAGAGCCAGGAAAAGAAAGACGCCGTGCGCGCGCTGGGCGCGGAGCTGGTGGAAGTCGATGCCGCCCCCGCCGCCAGCGACAATCACTACCCGAAAGTGGCGCGCCGCATCGCCGAGGAAAAAGCCAAGACCGAGCCGAACGGCGCCATCTGGGCCAACCAGTTCGATAACGTGGCCAACCGCCAGGGCCACATTGACACCACCGCGCCGGAAATCTGGGCGCAGACGCAAGGCAAGGTCGATGGCTTCATCTGCGCGGTGGGCTCAGGCGGCACGCTCGGCGGCGTCAGCATGGGGCTGAAAGCCAAGAACAAGGATGTCGTCATCGGCATCGCCGATCCGGGCGGGGCGGCGCTCTTCAACTATTACAAGCACGGCGAGTTGAAGGCCGAAGGCACATCGATCACCGAAGGGATCGGGCAAGGGCGCATCACCGCCAATCTTGAAGGCGTCACCGTAGATGAAGCCTTCCGCGTGGAGGATAAGGATTGGCTGCCGGTGCTGTTCAATCTGATCGAGGAAGAGGGCCTGTGCGTCGGCGGCTCCTCCGCGCTCAACGTGCTCGGCGCGATTGAATTGGCCAAGCAGCTCGGCCCCGGCAAAACCATCGTCACCGTGCTCGCCGATTACGGCAATCGCTACATGGGCAAGCTGTTCAACCCGGAATTCCTGCGCAGCAAGGATTTGCCAACGCCGCCCTGGATGGATTGAGCATGGCTTGAGCCAACGCTCCGCTTCCGCGTAGATAGCGCCTCCTAGATTCAGGGGGACGCGATGAAGGTCCAATTTGCCGCCGCAGCGGCGTTGTTCGCGCTTGCAGCATGCGCAAGCCATGGCCACGACCACAGCGCCGAAGAGGGCGTGATCCCGGCCTCGCCCTCGTTCGAATACGGGCCGATGACGGCCGAAGCGCTCACCGAGCACATCCGCATCCTCGCCTCCGACGAATTCGAGGGCCGCGCCCCCGGCGGCGAGGGCGAGCGGCTGACGGTGGAATATCTTGAGCGCAATTTCGCCGCCGCCGGCTTGCAGCCGGGCGCGAACGGCTCCTGGCGCCAGGAGGCGGCGCTGATGGCCGCGACGCTCACCAATGAACCTGTGCTCACCATCAGCGGCCGCGACGGCGCTCGTGCGTATGTGTACGGCCAGGATTTCACGGCCTGGACCAAGCGCGTCGAGCCGGTGGTGAATGTCGAGAACGCCGAGCTTGTGTTCGTCGGCTACGGCATCGTCGCGCCGGAGCTGAATTGGAACGATTATGCCGGCGTGGACATGCGCGGCAGGATCGCGGTGATCCTGGTCAACGATCCTGATTTTGACACCGGCGACGACCGCGGCTTTGGCGGGCGCGCGATGACCTATTACGGCCGCTGGACCTACAAATACGAAGAAGCCGCCCGCCAGGGCGCGGCCGGCGCCATCATCATCCACCAGACGGCCCCCGCAGCGTATCCCTGGGAGGTGATCGGCAGCCGCGTCAGCGGGCCGCGTTTTGACGTGGTGCGCGCCGATGGCGGCGCTTCGCGCGCAGGCTTCGAAGGCTGGATTCAAGAAAGCGTGGCGCGCGATACGTTCGCCCGCGCCGGCCTCAACTTCGATCAGCTACGCACGCGCGCGCAAAGCCCGGGCTTCCGCCCGGTGCGCATGGGGCGCCTCACCGGCTCGATCTCGCTGGAGACCAGCTTTGAGCAAATGCAATCGGCCAACGTCGTCGGCATCCTGCCGGGGACGACGCGCCCCGACGAATACGTGATCTACACCGCGCACTGGGACCACCTCGGCCGCTGCGCGCCGGTGGACGGCGACGACATCTGCAACGGCGCGCTCGATAACGCGACCGGCACGGCGGGCTTGATCGAATTGGCGCGCCAATTCGCGGGCCAAGGCGCGCCCGAGCGCTCAATCGTGTTCATCGCGCTGACGGCGGAAGAGCAAGGCCTGCTCGGCGCGCTCTATTATCAACAAAACCCGCTCTTCCCCGCGCGCCAAACCGTGGCCGCGATCAATATGGACGGGCTCAACAATTACGGCCCCTCGCGCGACATCGAAGTGATCGGCTTCGGCAAAAGCGAGATGGACGATCTGATCGTGGCCGCGGCGCAGGCGCAGAGCCGGCGGGTGGAGCCGGATTCATCGCCCGAGGCCGGCTATTTCTATCGTTCGGACCATCTGCATTTCGCGCAGCTCGGCATTCCGGTGCTCTACACCAAGCGCGGCATCGATCTCATCGACGGCGGGATCGAGCGCGGGCGCCAGATCACGGCCGGGTACGTCGCCAACGATTATCACAAGCCTTCCGATGAATTCACCGACGCCTGGAACATGAGCGGCGGCGCGCAGGATTTGCAGCTGCTCTACAATGTCGGGCGCGAAATCGCGGACGGCGAAAGCTGGCCGCAATGGCGCGCGAACGCCGAATTCCGCGCAGCGCGCGTGGCCGACGGGCGCTAAGGGCAAGCGGGGATAGGCGCCCGCTCTATCCAACAGAACACCCGACTTCTCCTCCCCCTTGTGGGGAGGAGTTGGAAGTGGGGATGACGGCGCAAATGCTTGCAAACATTGGCGCTTGCACCCCCATCCCAACCTTCCCCCACAAGGGGGGAAGGAGTCGCCCGAAATTCAATCCGACCGGCTTGGCGCCGCCTTTGGTTGGAGCGCGCGCCCCCTGGCGCGCAACGGCGCAAGCGTTCCAAAAAAGATGCGAGGCGGGGGCCTCGCGCTCCTATTTTCAAACGCCGGCTCTGCGCTTACGCGCGAGTTCATTCACATTGCCTGTGAGCCGGATTCGTTCGCAGGATTGCTTCAGCGTTGCGACAAGCGCCCCGGAGGCGGCGATGCTTAAAATCTACGGCAGCTCATCGAGCGGCAATTGCTTGAAGGTGAAATGGGTCGCCGCGCGCCTTGGCGTTCCGTTCGAGTGGATCGAGACCGACACCTTCAAAGGCGCCACGCGCACGCCGGCGTTCTTGAAGCTCAATCCCGCGGGCCAAGTGCCGCTGGTCGTGTTCAAGGACGAGCGCACGCTGGCGCAATCGAACGCGATCATGCTGCATCTGGCCGAGGGCTCGGACTTGATCCCCGCCGACGCATTCGCCCGCGCCAAAATGTTCGAGTGGCTGTTTTGGGAGCAATATTCGCACGAGCCCACGATCGCCGTGCGCATCGCGCGGCTCCACTATCTTAAGATGAAGGAAGAGGAACTGGACCCCGCGCTCAAAACCAAGGGCGCGGCGGCGCTCGCGCGCATGGAACTGGCGCTCCAAAACAGCGATTGGCTGGTCGGCGAAGGGCTGACGCTGGCTGACATCGCCCTGCTGGCCTACACGCGCAACGCATCCAAGGGCGGCTTCGATTTGGGCGCCTATCCATCGCTTCGCGCCTGGATTGCGCGCGTTGAAGGCGCCTTGGGCCTTGAAAAGACGGGATAGTTAAGGGGAACTCGCCGCGCTCTGGCCGCATTGGGCTGCAAGAGGCTATGCTTGGGCCGAGCAGAGACGAGGGCGCATGGAATTCTTTCCCCCCGAATTGTGGCCCGCGATCGGCGTCACGTTCGGCCTCTTCCTTCTCGTCGGTTTCTTCGCGCAATTGGTCGATGGCGCCGTGGGGATGGCCTATGGGGTCATCTCATCGAGCGTGCTGTTGGCCTTTGGCGTGCCCCCGGCGCAGGCCTCGGCCACCATCCACGCCGCCGAATGCTTCACCACAGGGGCCTCGGGCACATCCCATCTGCTGCACAAGAACGTGGACTGGCGGCTTCTGCTGCGGCTCGCGCCGGCCGGGATTATCGGCGGGGTCGCCGGCGCGTACCTGCTGACCGGCTTCGACCCGACCTTCATCAAGGCGGTGGTGATCGCCTATCTCGGCATTTTGGGGCTCTTCATGTTGGCGCGCGCGATCCGCGGGATGCGCGAGGAGCCGCCGCATCTGAAGCACGTGATCCCGCTCGGCGTCGTCGGCGGCTTTCTGGACGCCAGCGGCGGCGGGGGCTGGGGCCCGATCGTCACCTCCACGCTGCTGGGGCGCGGGCATGCGCCGCGCTACGTGATCGGCAGCGTCAACACCGCCGAATTCTTCGTGACAGTGGCAATCTCGGCCACCTTCATCTGGACCATCGTCACCGGGCGCTTCGTGCTGGAGGGCGGGATCGCCGCGGGCGCCGCCGCGCTGGCGGGGCTGATCCTCGGCGGGCTCGTGGCCGCGCCGCTGGCCGGCTACGTCACCAAGATCGCGCCCGCGCGGCTTTTGCTGGCGATGGCGGCGGTGCTGGTGGTGGGGCTTTCGATTTGGCAGGGCGTCCAATTGTGGCCGGACCTGCTCGAGTACCCGATTTTCCGCGAAATGGCGCAGGCTGCGGCGCTCCGTTAACGATCGGGCGCCAACGCCGCGTTTACCCCTTCTGAGCGATTCTGCCGCGCTCGGAGCCTGCTTTGGTCAATTCGCTTAACTCGGCTTTTTTGAACGTCTGGCTGAACCAGTCGTCGAACTCCGGCGTGAGCGCGGACCTGCTGACGGCGTGGGCGAGCGCCAAGGCCGGGATCGGGCAAAGCACGGCAAGCCTCACGCAGGATCCGAACGCGCCGCTCGCGCCGGTATGGACGCCGGGCGTCTCGCCCAGCGCCGAGGCGCTGATCCAGCGCGCGATCACCAACAAGCCGTTTTTCGATCTCGGCGCAAAGCTCTATTCCGATCTCGGCGCCACCGGCGATTACAAGCGCCTGTTTGCGCTCTATTCGGGGCTCACCACGCTGCAGGCGCTGGCCGGCCGCGCCGAGGATGCGTCGCTCGATAAGCGCCAGCAGGCGCAGACGCTGGCGCAATTCGCGCGCGGGCTGACGGAGTTGCAAAGCTTCTTCGCCCAGCAGCAATTCGACGATATCCGCCTCGCGCAGGCAGACCGCGTTGACAACGCGCAAACCACGCTCGCGCTGCCGATGAAGAACGAGGATTACACCACCGGCGTGATCCATCGCGGCGGGCTCTACGACAAAGTCTCCGGCCTTGCCGAAGACGCTAAGTTCGAGATCGTGGCCACCTCAGGCGCCGGGACAGAGCGGCGCGTGATGATCGATCTGGCGCAGATGGGCTCCATCCCGCGCACGCTGGGCAATGTGGTCAGCTTCATCAACGGGCGCCTCTCGGCCGCGGGCGCGGCGTCGCGCATCGAGACGGTCGATCAAACGCCCAAGCAAAACACGATCGTGATCGCCGGCCAGACGCACACGACGCGCTACACCGGCCCCAAGCAATATGCGCTGAAGGTCGATGTGCGCGCGGGCGAGAAAGTGGCGTTCGAGCCGGTGGCGGCGCAGCCTGCGTTTTACGCGGTGGGCGATGTCGCGGGCGGCGCGCGCCTCATCAAACTGCAAGATACGGGCGATGTCGCCGGCCAGCCCGTTTGGCTGACGCGGCCCGACGCGACCGACGATCCGATCGGCGCGTACGTTTCCACCGGCTTCCTCGGCGCTGGGTTCGAGCAGCGTTCGAACGCGCTGATGTCCGCCAGCGACGGCAACAAATTCGAAACCGCGCTGCGCGCGGCGGGCGAAGCGGTGCTGAAGCTGCAATTCGCCGACGGGCGCACGCTTTCTGTTTCCACCGGCTGGCGCGCGGGAGACCAGGAAGCCTGGCTCGGGACCGATGACGGCGCGATCATGGCCGATCTGGCCGAGCGGCTCTCCCAATTGCTGCACGAGCAAGGCGTGGCGGCCAAAGTGGTGGCGTGGGAGGAAGACGGCGCGCACGGGCTTTCGGTGCTGAGCGACGATCTGGTCGGCGCCTCGCAGCTTTCGATCGGCGGCCACAATGTGGCGTTCGAGGCGATCGATCCGCCCGGCATGCTGGGCGGCTTGCGCGACGGGGTGTTCGCGCGCCGGTTCGAAGCGGGCGCGGTGGCCGGCGCGGACGAACTGTTTATCGGCAAGCAGGTTTTCACCGTCACCGCCGGCGGCGTGGCGCAGGCGATCACGATCGACGGCGGCGAGGACGGCATCGACGCCACCGAACTGGCCGAAAAGCTCAACGAACAATTGCGCGCCAAAAACATAGCGGCGGCGGCGTATCTGATCGAGGAAGGCGGCGCGCTCAATCTGCGCTTCGATGCGCTGCACGAAGTGACGGCGATCAGCGCGCGCGTGAACGGCGCCGCGCATGCTGGCGCGATGACGGCGCCCGGCGCGTGGGCCAATGGCGGCTTGCCTGCGGCGGCGCCCGGCCAGCCTTTCAGCGAAAATTTGCGCACGCAAACCGCCGCGTCCTCCCCTTTGCTCACGCATGCGGGCGCGCTCGATATTCAGATCGTGGTCGCCACGCCTTCGGGCAATCGCACCATCTCCGTCGCGGTCAGCGCGCAGGAGCGGCTGGATAATCCCGATATCGGCGCGGGCCAGTGGAACGCCGCGTTCCAGGCGCGGCTCGATGAAGCGCTGAACGCCGCGGGCGTTTATGTTTCCGGTTCGGATGATTTGCGCAGCTGGACCGCCGCCGAAGGCGCGGGCCACCGCGTCGTCTCGGTAAGCGTCAATGGCGATGCCTTGGCGCTGCAAGCGGATGCGCCGGCGCTGGGCGTCGGCGGCGCGTTCTCGCCCGAGCGCAGCTTCACCGGCGCACAAGCCGCCGGCGCGGCGGACGAAGAGATCGCGGCGCTGGTTTCCAACCCGAACGTATCGATCACGCTCGATACGGTGTGGGGCCCGCGCACGATCAGCGCCAGCCTTGAGCCGGGAGATCCGCGCACGCTGGAAAGCGCGGCGTTGCGGCTGAACGAACGGCTCGCCGCCTTGGGTTATGACGCGGGCGTGGGCGCCACCGAGCTTTCCGGCGGCGGCGCTAGCGTGCGCATCGTCACCGGCTCCTCGCACAGTGTGCGCGGCGTCAGCGCGCTAAATTTGGGCGATGTGAGCCACAACCTCACGCTCGATCCGATCGACGCGATGACGTATGGCGCCAATCCGCCTGGCGCGTTGCGCGCGGCCGAGCGTGCGGCGCGCGGGGCGGCGATTATCGAAACCGTGCCGGCGGGTGTTTCGCTCACGGCGCCGAGCGCCGCTGCGTCCAATTGGTTTCCGGGCCGGGCGTTCGATGTCAGCATCGGCGGCGGCGCCAAGGTGGCGACCGCGCAAGCGGTGGCGACGGGCGCGGACGGCGCGGTCTATGTGCTCGCCGATCTGAGCGGCGATAGCGCCGACACCGCGATCAAAGGCGCGCGCGACGTGGCGCTGCTGAAATACGATAGCGCCGGCAAGCTTGTGTTCACGCAAATGCTCGGCGCCAGCGAAAGCGCGAGCGGCTTTGCGCTGGCGGTTTCGGCGGACGGCAAAGTGGCGGTCGCGGGCGCGGTGGAGGGCGCGCTTTCGAATGCGACGGCCGCGCGCGGGGGCCAAGATTCGTTCGTTACTTTGTTTGACGCCAACGGCAAAGAGCTCTGGACCCAGCGCCGCGCGGCGAGCGGCGATGATTCCGTGAACGCCGTGGCGTTCGCGCCGGATGGGAGCGTGATCGTCGCTGGGCAAACCGAATCCGCTTTGGGCGCGGCCTTGGCCGCGGGCGGCGTTGATGGCTATGTGCGTGGCTTCAGCGCTTCAGGCGGGGAATTGTTCACCCGCCAATTCGGCACGGGCGGCGCCGATAGCGCCACGGCTTTGCTGGTGCGCGATAATGGCGCGGGCGGGTTTGAGATTTTCACCGGCGGCGTGGAAAACAATCGCGGAATCATCCGCAGCTTCGCTTATGCGGCCGGCGTCGGCTTCAGCGCCGGCGCCACGCGCGACATCGGCTATTTCCACAATGGCGCGATCAACACGATCGCCGCCGATGGCGCCTCGCTTTATGTGGGCGGCGCGATTGGCGCGGACCGCCTCACGCTCGGCGCGCCGGCGCATGGCGCGGTGGCGGGCCAAGAAGGCTTTGTTGCGCGCCTTGACGCGGATTTGGTTTCCACCGGGCTCGATCGCGCCAGCTATATCGGCTCATCCAAGGATGATGCGGTGCAGAGCATCGCCATCGTCAACGGCGATGTGTATGCCGCCGGCATGGCGGGCGGCATCGTCGCGGGCGTGGGCAATTCCAACGCATCATCGAGCTTCCTGGCGCGCTTGGACGATGAAGGCGCCCTTGCCTGGGCGCGCGCCTTCACCAGCGCCGGCGGCGCGATGGCGCTGAACAGCCTCGCAGTTGATACCGGCGGCGTCTCGCCGCTTGACGTGCTTGGCCTGCCGCGCGGCGTGGTGGCGGCGAATGAATCCACGGCGCTGGTTGCGCGCAGCGCGTTGCGCGTGGGCGATGAATTGCAGATCGGCGCCGATGGGCGCCGGCTCACCACGATCCGCATCGGCGCGGACGATACGCTGGCCAGCCTCGCGGCCTCGATCAACCGCGTGATCGGCTCGGCCGGGCGCGCCGAGATCGTGCGCGAAAACGGGATCGAGCGGCTGAACATCCGCGCCTTCAGCGGCAAGGCCGTGCGGCTCGAAGCCGGCCGCGCCGGGCGCGATGCGCTGGCGGGGCTGGGCCTCGGGCCCGGCGTCATCGCCGAGAACATCTCGGGCCGGAACTCGGTGCGCAATTTCGGCCTCGGCCTGATCGCCGCGGACCTCAAACTCGATACCCCCGAAGCGATCAAAGCCACCAAGGCCGAGCTTTCGGCCGCGATCTCGATTGTGCGCCAAGCCTACGAGCACCTGCTCAACCCCAACGCCAAGCCGAAAACGGCCGAGGAAGAGGCGCTGGAGCAGCGCCGCCTCGCGGGGGGCGCGGTCCCCGAATATTATTCCAAGCAGCTGGCCAATTATCAGGCCGCGCTCGCCCGGCTGACGGGGGGGTAAACGCAGCAATCGCGGGCTTCCCTCCCGGGCCGCACCGGGCTAGAAGCGCCGCTCTCCGGCGCTGGGGCGGCTGCCCCGGCGCTCGGGTCGCCGTTGTAGCTCAGTGGTAGAGCGCATCCTTGGTAAGGCTGAGGTCGGGAGTTCAATCCTCCCCAACGGCACCACTTTCCTCCACAATTTCCGATGCCTGAGGCGTGGGCGGCGCAGCCGCGCAGGCGCGGCGCACAACGCCCCATTGCTCGGCCGTAAGGGATGGCGCAAGGCCCGGCTGGGCGCGGGCCCGGGCGCGCTCGGCCCGCTCGGCGCTGTCGGGGTGGGTGGAAAGCAGGCTGGGGACGCGGGTGCGCCCGTCCGCTTGGGATTCGGCATCCGCTTCGGCGTCCGCGCCGCCGCGCTCATAGGCGCGCAAATGATCAAACATGCGCGCCAGGCCCCCCGGATCGACGCCCGCCGCATCGAGGAAATCGAGCGCGCGCTGATCGGCCTCTGCTTCGTAGCCGCGCGAATAGCGCAGGCCCGCGAGACCGACCGAAACGACGGCGATCGCCTGGCCGATGCCGGAGCCGCCGAACACGACATCGAAAAACACGCCTGCGCCCAGGCGCGAGATCACGTTCTTCATCACATGGTCGCGCTCGATATGCGCGATCTCGTGCGCAATGACGCCGATCACTTCGTCGGGATGCTCGGCAAGGCCGATCAACCCATCGGTGACGATGATCGACCCATCCGGCAGCGCGAACGCGTTGGGGATGGGTTGGCCGAGGAAGTCACGCGCATCGACGATGATGATCCAGATGGAATCGCGATCGGGCACGTTGGCCGCATTCATCATGCGGTGCGCCGCATCGTTCAGGATGCGCGCGGCCTCGTCGCTGCTGTCGCAATAATCGGCGAGGCCTTCGAGCTGTTGCCAAGCGATATCGCTGACGCGCGCGCGCCAGGGTTCGGGCATCACGCCCGCGATCGGCCCGGCCGCCATCGGCACGCCGAGCAGGAAGGCCGCCGCCAGCGCGTAGGCGCCAGCCGCGACGCCGGCCACAACGCGTTTGCGCTCCACCCCGCGCGCCTGGGGCGTGAACAGCGCCGGCGCCGCCAAGCGCAGGGCGTTGGCGGCCTCTTCGCTCAGCATGACGCGCTCGCCCGTATCGGGCTGGCGCTTCAGCGTCACGGCGCCGTTGCCGTCATCGGCGCGCTTCAGCGCGGCGTAGAGCCAGATGTGCTGCACGCCCGCGTGCTCAAATGTGAGCGCATCCGGCCCGATCGCGCAGGTTGCCTCGTGCGTGACTGCGGCGCGGCCGTCGGCGTAGCGGGCCTGCATCAGATCACCCCTACGCCCATATCGAGATCGAACGCCTCGCCCAGCGCTTCGCCGCTTTTCTGCTCCGGCACGATGGCCTGGCCGATCTCCGCGAAGCGCGGCTGGCCGATCATTTCGAGCCGGTTCATCACATAGCGCACCTGCAGGAAGCCGGCGAAGGGCGCCAGCAGGCCGAGCGAGAACGCCGTGATCGCCCAGCCCGCGAGCGTGATGAAGAACAATGGAATGGTTTTGACGCGCAGCCGAAACCGCGCGCCGTCCAGCTCCAGCAAAGCGGCGATGCGGTTCATCGCGGCGGCGTTGTAGGGCGTCCAGAACGCGGCCAGCGTCAGCAGGAATACCAATGCGCCGGTAAGCATCGCCGCCACGCCGGCAAAGATCATGGTTTCGTTGGCTTCTCCGCCGGCGCCGAGATCGACCCCGCCGGAGAAGCCGAACATCGCCACCACTATGCCCATCGCAATCAGCGCGGTGAAAGTTGCGGCGATAAAGCCGAACCAGCCCAGCGCAAACGGCCACCAAAGGCCATGCTGGGGCGAGCGCCCGTCCTTGATGACATCAAACGGCTGATCGCCAAAGCGCGTGTTCTGCCAGAGGTAGCGCGCGCGGTTCATGCGCGAGACCGGCGTGTACCAGCCGAGCGAGACCAATTGCAGGATCGTCCAGCCCCAAGAGGCGAACGCGAACGCAAGCGCGCTGCCGGCGAGGCCAAGCCGGATGCCGCGCCAGCGCGTGCGCGAAAGCTGGTAGCGGCGCATCAAATAGCGCGCCGCCGCAAGCAGCGGCACCACGAGGATGTAAAAGCCGATCAGCAGCCAGCCGGCGAGATTGGGATCAAGCGCGACGGGCGCGATGTTGATGATGAAGATCGTCGGCAGAAAGAAGGTGGGCAGCGCGATCAAAAAGCCGCGGAAGAGCTCCCAAGCCGTGCCGGTGTATTCCAGCGCATCGCCCATAATCCAGGTGCGCGACCAGAGCCGGCGGCGCATCGAGGTGCGCGCCCAGAAGCGGTAAAGCGTCAGCGTCAAAAGCGTGAGCACGGCGTTCTTGGCGGCAAGGCCGAGGACGTTGAAAAAGCGGCCGCGATGGGCGAAGGATTGCGCTGGCGCGGGCTCGGCTGTCATGTTGTCCCCGCCGGCGAGTTTAGCGCCGTCGAGGCGTCAGGGCGAATCGGAATGACGGACAAAGCGCCCCCGCCCAAAGCCCGCGACAAGCGCCTGGCCGAGGCGCTCAAGCGCAATATTCAGCGCCGCAAGGCGGCCCAGCCGGCGCCCAAGCCGAAGGGCTGAGCGCGCCCGGCCCGGCGCCTTGCTTACGCCGCCGCGCAACTCCATAAGCGGGCCAGATTGGGCCTCAAATTCGGGGCGCTCTCAGCTGGGGCTGGGGCGGACGAAAGCAATACATGGATCGCATCGCCATTACCGGGGGCGCGCCCCTCAAAGGGACAATTCCGATCTACGGCGCCAAGAATTCGGCGCTGAAGCTGCAGGCGGCGGGCCTGCTCGCGCCCGAGCCGCTGATGCTCGAAAACATGCCCGATCTGGCCGACACGCGCTTCATGGCGCAGCTTTTGGCCTCGCTGGGCGTGGAGATCACCTGGATCAAGGAAACCCGCACCCTGCGCATGCACGCGGGCGAGATCGGCTCCACCATCGCCCCGTACGATCAAGTGCGGAAGATGCGCGCCTCGTTCAACGTGCTGGGGCCGCTGCTGGCGCGCGTGGGCCACGCCACCGTTTCGCTCCCCGGCGGGTGCGCGATCGGCGCGCGGCCGGTGGATTTGCACTTGAAGGCGTTTGAGGCGATGGGCGCCGATATCGTCATCGAGCAGGGCTACGTGAAGGCCGCCGCGCTGCGCGGCCTGAAGGGCGCGGAGATCGAGTTTCCGTTTGTCTCCGTGGGCGCGACCGAGCACGCGATGCTGGCCGCCGTATTGGCGCGGGGCGACACCGTGCTGAAGAACGCGGCGCGCGAGCCGGAGATCGCCGATCTGGCCGATTGCCTCAATGCCATGGGCGCGCGCGTGGAAGGCGCGGGCGAGAGCGAGATTCGCATCAGCGGCGTCACCTCGCTGAAAGGCGCGACGCACCGCGTGGTGTCTGACCGCATCGAGGCCGGCACGTTCGCGGCGGCTGTCGCGGCGGCGGGCGGCGACGTGCTGCTGGAAGGCGCGCGCTTTGAGCATCTGGGCGCGCTGATCAAAGTGCTGCGCGCGGCGGGCGTTGAGGTGGAGGCGCAAGCGCGCGGCCTGCGCGTCAAGCGCAATGGCGGGCGGTTGCAGCCGGTGGATTTCGACACCGCCCCGTTTCCAGATTTCCCGACCGACCTGCAAGCGCAGGTGATGGCGATGCTGTGCCTGGCCGATGGCCGATCGCGCATCCGCGAAACCATCTTCGAAAATCGCTTCATGCACGCGCCCGAACTCGCGCGCCTTGGCGCGCAGATCGCGGTGCACGGCAATGAAGCATTGGTCAGCGGCGTTGAGCGCCTGATCGGCGCGCCGGTGATGGCCACTGATCTGCGCGCCTCGGTCAGCCTCGTCATCGCGGGGCTCGCGGCCGAGGGCGAAACCATCGTCAACCGCGTTTACCACCTCGATCGCGGCTTTGAGCGGCTGGAGGCTAAGCTCACCGCTTGCGGGGCGCAGGTGGCGCGTCAGAGAGAGGATCAATGAGCGCCAGCTTGAAATTGCTCGCGGAAGACGCCGCCGATCTCGAAGTGATCGCCGCGGCCGCGCAGGATGCGCTGCTGCGCATGGGCGAGTTGACCTTCGATCCCAAGGCGCGGCGCTTCACGGCTGTTATCAACCGCTTCCGCTGGGAGACCGCCGACGAGCAGGGCCCGTATCAGCGCGTGCGCGCCGCGCTTTCGTTTGAAAGCGTGCTGGGCGTCAAAAGCCGCAAGCTGCGGCGCGATGCGCCCGATGCGCTGGCTTCGATCCTTTCGGTGGATTTCGTGCCCGCCGAGGAGCCCCCGGGCGGGGCGGTGCGCGTCACGTTGGCGGGCGGGGGCGAAATCGCCATCGAAGTGGAGTGTCTGGACGCTTTGCTGATGGATCTCGGCGTCGCGTGGAATACGCCGCGCCGGCCCGATCACGAGAGATAAGCCGTGGGCCAAGAGCGCGATCGCCTCATCGACGTGAGTTTGGACGAAGGCTCGCTCGCGCCCGCTTCGCCCAACGCCGAACATGAGCGCCGCATCGCGCTGTTCGATCTCAAGGAAGCCAACGTGTTCGCGGTGGTGGGGCTCGATCGGGGGCCTTATCTCTTGGCGCTGGCCTCAAGCGACGGGCGCCTCGCCTTCGAAGTCAGCGATGAGGCGGGCGAGCGCGTTTCGCTCTATCACATGCCGCTCTCGCCGCTGCGCAAGATCATCAAGGATTACGCCTTCATCTGCGAGAGCTATCACACCGCCATCCGCAGCGCCGCGCCCAGCCAGATCGAGGCGATCGATATGGGCCGGCGC
>DAOMPU010000009.1:0-23803 GCA_035444925.1 Terricaulis sp.
AAGCGCTTGGCCGCGAAGCGGTGAGCGCCGATCCGCGCGACGGCTGGGCCGTGCACGCGGTTGCGCATGTCAACGAGATGCGCGGTGATCTGGACGGCGGCATTCCCTGGCTGGCCGACAATGCGCCCCATTGGGCGCCCGAGAGCGGCTTCGCCTATCACAATTGGTGGCACCTCGCGCTGCTGCACCTCGACCGCGGCGATAACGCCAAGGTGCTGGCGCTCTATGATCAGCAAGTGCGGCCCAATCCGGACGCGCAAGTGATCCTCGAACTGATCGACGCTTCGGCGCTGTTGTGGCGCCTGCATTTGGAGGGCGTTGATGTCGGCGATCGCTTCAACAAGGCGGCTGACGCTTGGGCCCGCGCGGGCGAAGATGCGATCTACGCGTTCAACGATCTGCACGCGGTCATGGCGTTCCTGGGCGCGGGCCGCGGCGCGGAGGCGGAGCGCACGCTGAAAGCCATGCGCGGCGCGATCGCGCGCGGCGGCGATAATGGCTACATGACGCGCAAAGTCGGCCTGCCGCTGGCGGAAGCGTTCATGGACTTTGAAGCCGGGCGCTATGGCGCCTGTGTGGACAAGATCATGGCCGTGCGCGGCGCGGCGCAGCGCTTCGGCGGCAGCCACGCCCAGCGCGACGTGATCACGCTCACCGCGATGCACGCGGCCTTGCGCGGCGGCTTGGCCGCAACCGCCCAAGCCATCGCCGCCGAGCGCCTCGCGCACAAACCGCACAGCCCTTGGGCCCGGCGATTGGCGCGCCAGGCGCAAACGCTGGGCTGAGCGTCATCAAGGCGCTTCGGCTTGCCGCAGCGCCTCAGCCAGCACCGCATCGCGCCCGGCGCAAAGGTCCGCGCGCGTGGGCGTCACGACGTCGCGGGGCGCAACGGCGCGATCGGCTTGATCGACGCCATCGGCGCTCCACAGCCCGTGCACCGGGACGGTGACGCTCCAGCCTTCGCCCAGCGGAAAATTTTGCCCGCTGAGGAGATAGCCGGCGGTTTGTTCGCCGATCAGCCGCGCCTGGGAGCGCTCGCGCATGTAGCGGGCGAAGCCCTCGGCGGCACTCGAGGTTTCAGGGCTGATCAGAACGAACACGCGCCCGCGATAGGGGCTCTCCACGGTTTCGGTCCAGAACGAGGCGCCGCCGCGATTGGCGTTCACGGCCTCGAACACCAGGGCGTCCGTATAGGCGCGGTCCACGCGCGGCAGTGCGCGCACGATTTCGGGCGTCACCGGCTGGCCAAGCGCTTGCAGATACGGCCGCGCCATCAGCGCCACCGCCGGCTCTGCGCCGCCGCCAAAGTGCGAAGCCAGGCGCAGCGCTGAAATGTTGCCGCCCGAATTTTCGCGGATGTCGACGATGATCGCCTGCGCGCTCGCTAACGCGGCCATAGCCTGATCCGCCACTTCGGCCGCGCCATCGTCAAAACGATCAACGCGGATATAGCCGATGCGCAGATCGGCATTGGCGCGCATGGCCTGCCAGCGCAGGCCCGGTCGTTCGCCGAAGCCCACATTCTCGCGCCGCACATTCAGCGTGCGCCGCCGCCCTTCGCAGCTTTGCACGCGCAAGCTGGCTTGCGAGCCGAGATCGCCCGACACCGCCTCAAGCGGCGAGAGCAAGCGATCGCCCGGCCGCAAGCCTTGGCGCGCCGCGTCCGAAAGCGGGGAGACGTGAGTGATGATCGTGTCATCGCCGATCGTGGTGAAGCGCGCGCCGATGCCGCGCGCATCGGCGCGTACGCCGGGCGGGGTGAGGTAGAGGTGCGAGACGCCAAGCTCGCCCAGCATGGCGTTGGCGATTGCCGCGAACTCCGTATCGTTTTGCGCCGCCAGGGCGCGGGCGCGGTAGACTTCGCGCTGGGCGGCCCAATCGACGCCGCGGAAATGCGGGTCGTAGAAGGCGCCGTTCACCGTGCCCCACAGCGTCTCGTAGAGGCGCATATAGCGCCCTTCCTGGGCTGAGGCCGAAGCGCTTAGCGCCAGCGCCAAAACGGCGGCGCCCGCGGCGGCCGCGCGAAATCCAAACATGCTCATGCTCCCCCGAACGAACGTCCCTCGCGCAGGAGATGAAGCTTTGAGCGGATTTGGATGCAGGTAAAGGGTGCAGACAGGACGGCGACCCGTACGCAACCCGTTACGGCTGCTTCCTTCCGGACCTGACCGGGTTGGCGGGGCGGCCGTCCGCCGCCTGCCTGCGCGCCCCATATCGCCGCTCGGGAAACGAACCGCAAGCCCGGAACTGACCGCCCGCCCGGGCGTTTTCAGCCTGTCCAACTGAAAACACGGAGGCCGCGCCCGGCGCGGAAACGCCTATGCTGCGAACCCTTGTTCTCGCTCTTGCGCTTGCTGCGCCCGGCGTGGCCATGGCGGACGATTTTCCCCAATCGGCGCTGCATGCGCCGGTGGTTTCCGATACGGGCGCGGTGCTTGGCCGCGTGAACGCGGTGGAGCGCGACGCGCAGGGGCGCATCGTCGCCGCCGAGATCGATGGGCTTGAGCCCCCGTCTGCGCCGTATGCGTCGCAGGATCTGGTGGCCGAGCGCGAACGCGCGCGCGAGGTGCTGATGAACGGCCGCAGGGCCGACCGCCAGCTGGCCGCCAACCAGCGCACGCGCGCCCGCTAATTCCGGATCAGCTGCACGCCCGCGGCGATAAAGCCCGCGCCAAACAACACAGTGGCGGCCTTCAGCGCGTAGTCGGGCGCGGGCGCGAGCAGCATGCCCAGCACGCCCGCCGCCACCAAGCTGCCGAACCATAAAAGCGGCGGCGCAAGCGGGCGTTCGTTGGCGCGCAGCCACGCCAGCGAAAAACCCGCCATGCCGATGGCGATCACGGCCATGCCTTGCTCGCCGGTGGAAAAGCCGAACGGGTCCGCATCGGGCCCGCCGATGAACGAGAGCCCCGCCATCGTCACCGCGAAGCTGGCGAGGCCCAGCAGCGCCAAGCGCTCTGCGCGCAGCAGGTAAATGCCGATGAGGCCGAACACGAGCAGGATGTCGATCGCCGTATAAAGCCATTCGCGCGCGATCGGATCGGTGAGGATGGGCAGCACCCGGAAGATGTCGAGCGCACCGCCCATAATGGCGGCCAGCCCTGAAAGTTTGAACAGCGCGTCTTTCTGCATGCGGCGCTGCTAAGCCGGCCGCGCCCAACGCGCAAGCGGCGGGGGCCGGGCGCCGGGCGCCGCGACCCCCGCCGGGGCCCTAGCGCCCCGTAGGCTCTGGCGCGCCTTCAAGGCTCGCGAGCGGCGTTTCCGCCGTCGCCACGCCCGCGAAGGTCATGCGCACGTCGAGCTGGCCGGTGGACGCGCCTTCGCCGGTGGCTTCTTCCGCCACGACAATGCGCTCCTCCGGCACGCCGCGCTCAACCAGCGTTGCGCGCACCGTTTCAGCGCGGCGATCGGCGGCGCGGCCTTCGGCGCTGGCGGCGATGGTCACTTGTTCGAGATTGCACACCGAGGCGGCGTCCACGGCGTATTCAATCGCGTTGCGGTTTTGCAGCGTCAGCGCGCTGCCGTTTTGGCCGAAATGCACGCTGGTCACGCGCGGCTGGCACACGGCCTGGGCCGTGCTGGCGGCCTGCGCGGCGGGCGGCGCGGCGTCCGCGGGGCTCGCCTCAGGCGTCGCGGCGACTTGCGCGTCCGGCGTGGGCGTTTCAGCCAGTTCGGGCTGGGGCGGCGCGTCTGGCGCGTCAGCGGCCTCGGCTTCGGGCGCCTCAGCCAATTCGCCGGCCGGCGGGGCGGCGGGCAGGGCTTCAGCTTGTGCGTCGGGCGCTGCTTCCGGCGCCGGTTCGGGCTGTTCGATCGGCGGATTGGCCGGAACCGGCGGGACGTTCTGGGCCAGCGCCGGGGCGGCGAAAATTAGCGCGCCGGTGGCGAGGCCGGCCAACAAAAGTCGCTTCATGGGAACAATCTCCTGGCGGTTCATAAGGGAAAGGGCGCGGCGCCGATCTGGCCCCGCGCCCCCGCTATGCCCTTTGGCAACGCCCGCCCGGCTTTGGCCGTTCCCTTTGCTTGACGCCGGAACCGGCGCTTCATACCTGTTGCCCCATGGCGATCCGCCCCATCCTCGTCGCGCCCGATCCGGTGCTGAAGCAGAAATCCGCGCCCGTGGAAGGCCCGGTCACGGACGAACATCGCCGCCTCATGGATGACATGCTGGAGACGATGTACGACGCGCCCGGCATTGGCCTGGCGGCCATCCAGATCGGCGTGCCGCTGCGCATCATCGTCATGGATCTCGCGCGCGAGGGCGAGGCGCCGGCGCCGCGCTATTTCGTGAACCCCGAAATCCTCACCCGCACCGAAACCACGCTGCCGTACGAAGAAGGCTGCCTCTCGGTGCCGGACGTGTACGAGGAAGTGCAGCGCCCCGATAAAGTCCAGCTGCGTTACATGGATTATAACGGCAAGCAGATCGAGGAAGAGGCCGAAGGGCTTTACGCCGTGTGCATCCAGCACGAGATGGATCACCTCGAAGGCGTGCTCTTCATCGATCGCATCTCGCGCCTCAAGCGCGAGAACGCCATGCGCAAGCTCAAGAAAGCGCGCCAAGCTGCGCTTTAGGTGGCCGGCTTCGATTCCAAGAATTGCTGCAGGAAGGTAAGATGGTTCCGGTAACGGAGCGCCTCGGCGTGCGTCTGCCGCGCGGCGGCGGCGATCTTCGGTAAGTCGGCAAGGAAGCGGCGATGATCGGCGATCAGCGCCGTCTCGCCTGGCAGCATGCCGCCGGTCGGGCTGGTGTGCAGAAAGTCGCGCACAGCGCGGATGAGCGCGTCAGGCCTGCCGTGATGAAACGCCGGATCAACGCCTGCGAGGTCGGAGATGGTGGGTGACCATTCGCGCCGGCTTTTGGCGAGCACGAGGCATTTCTTTTGCCGCTGGCGCGGCCCGCCAAAATGTTTCGCGCCGAGATAGAGGCCGAGTTCAAACGGCATGTTGAAGCGCGGCGTGTGGGTCTCTTCGGAGAGTTCGGTGCGCGAGAGATCGTGGATGGCGAGGTCGGCTGCGGTAATCAGCGCGCGCAGTTTCTCGAAGCGGATGCGCCCTGCGTCATCGTCGTCCAACGCGCAGGTTGGAAGATAGCCGCACGCCGCCACGGTAAAGGCCGCCGCCCGAAGCAGTGGGCCGTAATCTTCATCAAACGGGCAATTTATGAATACGCGCGGGCGCGCGTCAGCGGCTCTTCTTTTCGGCATAAAAGTCCTTCACCGCTTGGCGCAGCCGGGCGTCTTCCGCCTTGGGCAGGACGCGCTTAGCTGGGGCCAGCTTTACACGGACGCCGCCGATCTCGGTGAAGCGGCCGCTCTTGGCGTCGCGCGCTACGGGGGACTTTTTTGCCGCCATGAATTCAGTATAGGGGGCTCTATACTGGGTTCAAGCGCTCGCTTACTGCCTTCTCCGCATGAAACTGCGCCTCGCCTTCATGGGCTCGCCCCCTTTTGCACTGCCGACGCTCGAGGCGTTGATAGACGCGGGCCACGAGATCGTCTGTGTTTACACGCAGCCGCCGCGCCCCGCGGGCCGCGGCAAGAAGGAGCGGCCAACGCCGGTGCATGAGCTGGCGCTGGCGCGCGGTCTTGAAGCGCGCACGCCCAAGAGCTTGAAGCGCGCCGAAGCACAGGCGGAATTCGCGGCGCTCAATCTCGATGCGGCGATCGTCGTCGCTTACGGGCTCATTCTGCCCAAACCCATTCTTGAGGCGCCGCGCCTTGGCTGTTTCAATTTGCATGGCTCGCTGCTGCCGCGCTGGCGCGGCGCCGCGCCCGTGCAGCGCGCGATCATGGCCGGCGATCGCATCACGGGCGTGCAGGTGATGCGGATGGAGGAAGGGCTCGACACTGGCCCGGTCATCGCCACCGCCGAAACGCCGATCGAGTTTGATGATACGAATGCAACGCTCACCACGCGCCTCTCAAAGCTCGGCGCACCGCTGATGATTGAAGCGCTGCAAGCGATCGCGCGCGGCGCCGCGCAGGAAACGCCGCAGCCCGAAGAGGGCGCCACCTACGCGCACAAGATCACCGCCGCCGAAGCGCGCATCGATTGGAGCCGCCCCGCACGTGAACTCGATCACATGATCCGCGGCCTTTCACCCGCGCCGGGCGCGTGGTGCGAATTCATGGGTGCGCGGCTCAAGGTTTTGCATTGCCGCTTGGGCCAAGGCGCCGGCGCACCGGGTGAAGCTTTGGACGATGGCTTGCTGATCGCCTGTGGTGAAGGCGCGTTACGGTTAACCAAGGTTCAGCGCGAAGGGCGTCCGCCCATGGAAAGTGCTGATTTTTTGCGCGGCCAAGCTGTTCCCGCAGGCGCCCGGCTCGGTTGAAGCGAACGCCTTCCGCGGCTAAGATATTGAGCGGAGGGCATTTCATGTTGCTGCGATCGGGGTGTGTGGCGCTCGCGCTGGCGCTGGCTGCGTGCCAACAGGAAGCGGCTGCGCCGAACGCGGCCGAGAACGCCGCCCCGCAGCTTGATGCGCCCGCGCCAACGGCCGAGCCTTCGCGCGTATTCGCGGCGCAAAACGATGCGGCCCGCAACGCCACCGGCCAGCTCACGCTCGCGTTGGCGATGCGCCTGCCGAACGCCAACGAAGCCGGCGGCGAAACCACCGAAGTGCTCACGCTCACCGGCGCCAACGGGCTTGTGCTTGAAGCCGCCATCTCAGGCGCCGTTTCGCCCGCAACCCAAGTGCAGGGGCAAACTCTGCGCGCGCTGTTGGACATCGCCGTCGAAGAGCCGCGCACGCTGGTTTATCGCGTCACCCGCGAAGCCAAGCCCGAAGCCAGCGGCCAGGGCGTATGCGGCGCGGAGAGCGCCTCCTACATCGTCGTGTGGGAGCCCGCCGCGCCCGGCGATGCGAGCCTCAAGCTGCTCGGTGTGATGGGTGAGGCGCCCGGCTCTGCCGGCTCACGCGCTTGCCCAATGTTGGAGTATCGGCGGAACTAGGGGAGTAGGCAGTAAGGGAGTAGGTGAGTAGGGTTGAGCGAGATTCAGTCGTATCGAGATTTGCTTGTTTGGCAGCAAGCCATGGATCTGGCGGTCGCGGTTTACGCGGCGACGCAAGCTTGGCCGCGTGATGAGTTTTACGGTCTAACCAGCCAAGCGCGGCGCGCTTCGGTTTCGGTGGCGGCGAATATTGCGGAAGGGTACGGGCGCGGCATGCGCGGCTCTTACGTCGGATTCCTTAGTATTTCGCAGGGCTCGTTGAAAGAACTCGAGACACATATGCTTATTGCAGAGCGCGTTGGAATCGCTGCCGCCGAAGCCACACAAGAATTGCATGCCCAGTGCGAAAGCGTTGGCAAACTGCTTCGTCTCCTTATCCGCAAACTCGAATCGAAATCCTGAACCTCAGCTTCCCTAATTCCCTATTCCCTTCATTCAATGCGCTACAAACTCACCATCGAGTATAACGGCGGGCCCTTTCAGGGGTGGCAGCGTTTGGCCAATGGGCCGAGCGTGCAGGGCGCCATCGAAGCGGCGGTGGAGCGCCTCACCGGCGTGCGCAGCGAAGTAACCGGCTCGGGCCGCACCGATAGCGGCGTGCATGCGGTGGGCCAGGTGGCGCATGTCGATATCGAAAAGGATTTTCCGCCGCAGCGCCTGGCCGATGCGCTGAACGCGCATTTGCGCCCGCATCCCATTTCAGTGCTAAGCGCCGAGATCGCCGCGCCGGATTTCCATGCGCGCTTTGACGCCGTGCGCCGCGTCTATATCTACGAGATTCTCAACCGGCGCTCGCCGCTGGCGCTCAAGCGGGGCGAAGTGTGGCGCGTGGCGCGCAAGCTGGACGCCGCCGCCATGAACGCCGCAGCCCAGATGTTGCGCGGCAAGCACGATTTCACCACCTATCGCGACAGCCAATGCCAGGCGAAAAGCCCGGTGAAAACGCTCGATGTCGCCTGGGTGCAGGGCTATGGCGATCTCATCACCTGCCGGTTTGAAGCGCAGAGTTTCCTGCATCGCCAGGTGCGCTCGATGGTGGGGGCGCTGGTGCAGGCGGGGCTCGGCAAGCTTACGCCGCAGGATGTGGCCGATGCGCTCGCCGCGAAGGATCGCAGCCGCTGCAGCCCCGTCGCGCCGGCCGATGGGCTGTTTCTGATGCGCGTGGATTACTGACGCTCGATCAGATCCCAGCGATTGCCGTACAGATCTTCGAACACGACGACCTTGCCGTATTTTTCCTGCCGCGGCGCTTCCGCGAAGCGCACGCCGGCAGCGGCGTAACGCGCATAGGTCGCGTCAAAATCCGCCACGTAGAGAAACAGAAAAACCCGACCGCCCGTTTGCGCGCCGATCGCGGCGGCCTGTTTTTCGTTTGCGGCCTTCGCCAGCAGCAGCCGTGCGCCGCCTTCGCCGGGCGCAACCACGACCCAGCGTTTGCCGCTCCCCATGTCCGTATCTTCAATCAGCGCAAAGCCGAGCGCGCCCGCGAAATAGGCGATCGCCTCGTCGTAATCGCGCACCACCAGCGTGAGCATGCCCAGCGTGGCGCTCATGCGAAATACCGGCGCAGCACCGCCTCATAGCAGCGCGCCAGCGTGCGCACGTCTTCCACGGCGACATGCTCATCCACCATGTGCGCGGTTTCGTTGCGCAGACCCAATTCCGCCACCGGGCAGAATTCGCGGATATAGCGCGCGTCGGACGTGCCGCCCGTGGTGGCCAGAATCGGCGCGGCGCCGAAGGCTTCGCTCACCGCGGCGATCAGCAGATCGGTGAAGGGGCCCGGATCGGTGTAAAACGCGACGCTGCGCGAGGGCGTGGAAAAGCTCGCTTTCACGCCCGCCCGCGCGGCCGCTTCGTTCGCTGTCGCTTCGATCCAGGCCAGCAAATCCTCCGGCGTGTGGTTGGTGTTGAAGCGGATATTGAGCTTGGCTTGCGCCTTTTGCGCGATCACGTTGTGCGCGCCATTGCCCACGTCCACGCTGGTCACTTCCAAATTCGACGCGTCAAACCCCGGCGCGCCGTCATCGAGCTTGCGCGCCTTCAGCGCCGCCAGCGTTTCGATCAAAGGCGTCACCGGATTGCGCGCGCGGTGCGGGTAGGCGACGTGGCCCTGCTTGCCTTCCATATTGATCACCACGTTGAGGCTGCCGCGCCGCCCGTTCTTGATCACATCGCCGACGCGCGCTTCGCTGGTCGGCTCGCCGACCAGGCAATGGTCGATGCGTTCGCCCTCGGCCTTCAGCGCTTCCAGCATCGCCTTGGTGCCGTCCACCGCCGGGCCTTCCTCGTCGCAGGTGAGCAGGAACGAGATTGAGCCCCTCGGCGCGCCGGCTTTGAGAAAGTCGTGCGTGGCCGTCACCATCGCCGCGATCGCGGTTTTCATGTCCGCCGCGCCGCGCCCAAAGAGCAGCCCGTCGCGGATTTCCGCCGCGAACGGATCGGAAGCCCAGCCTTCGCCGGGCGGCACCACATCGACATGCCCCGCAAAGCAAAAATTCGGCGCGTTCTCGCCAAGGCGCGCATAGAGATTATCGACCGCGCCGAACTTGTAGCGCCGCACCCGGAACCCGAGCGGCGTCAGCTGCTGCGCGATCAAATCCAGCGCGCCAGCTTCCAAAGGCGTAATCGAAGGGCGCCGCATCAAGGCTTGAGCGAGCGGGATCGGGTCGGCAATAGTGCGGGCGTCCATGGGGCAGGGTTTAGCCGCGCGGCGCCCAACGCAAAAGGGGAAAAGCCGATGGGTGACGCCGCCCAGGTCGCGCCCGTAGCCGAGCCGCGCCGGATCAAGAGCCTCGACGTCATGCGCGGCTTCGCCGTGCTGGGCATCCTGGCGGTGAACGCCGCCTATTTCGCGGCCCCCTGGCAAACCGGCTTCAACCCCACCCTCGCGCCGCTCGCGGTCACGCCCGATACGCTTTGGGCGTGGCTGGTGATGCATGTGTTCTTCGAGTTCAAATGCATCACGCTGTTCTCGATCCTGTTCGGCGCCAGCCTCTACATGGTGGGCGGCGAGCGCGCAGATAAGGAACGCGGCGCCGTGCTGCGCCGGCGGCTTTTGTGGCTGCTGATCTTTGGCCTGATCCACGCGCTGTTGATCTGGTACGGCGATATCCTCGTCACCTACGCGCTGACCGGCTTTCTGGTGCTGTTTGCGCGCTCATGGCGGCCCGCCACGTTGATCAGCGTCGGCGTGATCTTGATCATCGTCGCCACCACGCTCAGCGCCATGCTGGGGATTTTCTTCGATTACATTCCGCCCGCGCAGCTGGATGAAATCCGCGGCGAATATTGGTCGCCATCGCCTGAAGCGCTTGGCGAAACCATCGCACAATTCCAGGCCAGCGGGCTGGGTGCGACCCTGGCCAACATGAATCTCTGGTTCGAATTCATCGGCAACGCCGTGTTCTTCATGGTGATCCGCACCGCGGGCGTGATGATGATCGGCATGGCGCTGTTCAAGCTCGGCTTCTTGAGCGGCAATGCGTCGGGCTGGGTGTATGGCGCCGCGCTCGCGCTGGGCGCGGCGGCGCTGGCGCTGATCGCCTGGCAAGCGCAGATCAATATCGCCGCCGGCTTTTCCTTCGAGCACATGCAGCGCAGCGGGCTGTTCGCCAATGGCGCACTCGCGATCTTCGTCTCGATTGGGTATGCGGCGCTGTTCGTGCTGCTGGTGAAACTCGGTGTGCGCCTGCTCACCGAGCCGCTCGCCGCCGTCGGGCGCATGGCTTTCAGCAATTACATCATGCAATCGCTGATCATGACGGCGATCTTCTATGGCGGGCGCGGGCTTGGCTATTTTGGCGAGGTGGATCGCGTCGGCCTGTGGGGGATTGTCGTTGCGATATGGGCGCTGCAGCTGGTGATTTCCCCGCTTTGGCTCGCCCGCTACCAGATGGGGCCGCTGGAATGGCTGTGGCGGCGCTTGAGCTATGGCCGCCCTGTTGCTATCGCCAGGGCGTGAGGGCGTTCGGAGGTTCGCGTATGAAAAAGTTTGTCGCCGCTTTGGCGTTTGGCTTGGCGATGGCGGGCGCGGCGCAAGCGCAATCGATCGAAAACGCCTTTGGCAACACGATCGTCGTGACTTTGGAAAACGGCGCCAGCCTGCGCTATTATTTCAACGCAGATAACAGCTTCACGCTGCTCGCGCCTGACGGCAGCAGCCACGCCGGCACATGGGAAATCACCGGCGATCAGCTTTGCCTGACCTCCGAGGCCATGGGCCGCTCTTGCTCGGCGCTCGAAGGTGATCGCCAAGTCGGCGACACGTGGACCTCCACCGGCGGCGATGGCGCGACCGTGACGCTGACGCTGCAGCGCGGGCGCTAGTCCCGCAGCAATTCGTTCACGCCGGTTTTCGCGCGCGTCTGGGCGTCAACTCGTTTGACGATCACGGCGCACGCGAGGCTGGGGCCGCCCTTGGCGTCGGGCAGCGAGCCCGGCACCACCACTGAATAAGCCGGCACTTCGCCGCGCGTCACCTCGCCGGTGGCGCGATCGACGATCTTGGTCGATTGGCTGATGAACGTGCCCATGGCCAGCACCGCGCCTTCACGCACGATCACGCCTTCAGCCACTTCCGAGCGCGCGCCGATGAAGCAGCCGTCCTCGATGATGGTGGGGTTGGCTTGCAGCGGCTCAAGCACGCCGCCAATGCCGGCGCCGCCAGAGAGATGCACGTTTTTGCCGATCTGTGCGCATGATCCGACGGTGGCCCACGTATCCACCATCGCGCCTTCATCGACGTAGGCGCCGATGTTCACGAAGCTCGGCATCAGCACCACGTTCTTGCCGATGAACGCCCCGCGCCGCGCCACCGCGCCAGGTACGGCGCGTAAGCCGGCCTTCTCAAACGCTGGCTCATGCCAATCCTGGAATTTGGTTGGGACTTTGTCCCACCAAGGGCCGGGCGTGCGGTCGCCGTTGGAGGCGGGGCTCCCCATGAGCTGGTTGGCCTTGATGCGGAAGGAAAGCAGCACGGCTTTCTTCAGCCATTGATGCGTCGTCCACGCGCCATCGGCGCCGCGGCTCGCCACCCGCGCTTGGCCGCTGTCGAGCAGATCAAGCGCGGCCTCGATCGCCTCCACATCCGCGCCTTTGCTGGCGGGCGAAAGCTCGGTGCGCCGCTCCCAGGCGGCTTCGATGGCGGCGGAAAGATCGGCGTGGGTCATGGGGCGTGAGCTAGCGCGTTTCGGCGCAAAGGCCAATCACGCGCGGGCCAGATAATCCCGCAGATAATCTTTCACGTCAGCAAAATGCGCATCGACGTAAGCAGGGCGTGGGTCGGGGTGCACGGCGCCCACCAGCACGGTGGAAAAGCCCAGAAGATGCGCCGGCTCGAGGTTCTTGAGCGTATCCTCCACCAGCACCGCGCGCTCGGGCTCCAGCCCGCAGGCCGCGATCAAGCGCTGATAGGCTTGCGGATCGGGCTTGGGAATGAAGCCCGCGTCTTCCATATCGAACACGCGCTCGAACAGATCGGCGAGGCCCAGCTGCTTTAACGCGCGCTGGCCGTGGCCGCCCCCGCCATTGGTGAACACGATGCGCCGGCCTTTGATTTGCGCGATCAGCGCGGCCAGTTCGGGATCGGGCGTTAGCGTCGAATAATCCACGTCATGCACGTCGGCCATGAAATCATGCGCATCGACGCCATGATGCTTGGAGAGGCCGGTGACGGTGGCGCCGTATTGATGGAAATAGCGCTCGCGCAGCGTCAGCGCTTCGTCTTGCGGCAGCTTCAGCGCGCGCGCGATGTACGCCGTCATCCGCTGGCCGATGTCTTCATAGATTTCGGAAACGGGGTAGAGCGTGTTGTCGAGATCGAACACGAAATCGCGCGGCGCGCTCATTGCGTCTCGCCTGTGGGCGGGGCGAAGCCGCGCCGCCCGGCGTCTTCCGGCGTGGGCGCATCGCGCGCCACCGGCCCTTGCGTCGCGCGCGGGCGCGCATTCGGCTCAAGGAAGTCCTCGTCCTGCAACTCAACCGCAAGGCCCGGCCGATCGTGGCGCACGATGCGGGTGAACAGCGCGGTGTTGTAATGGCGCGCCTCGCAGCCTTCGCGGCCCAGGATCGCAAAGCGCGCGGGGCTGGTGCAGAACGGCTCGCCCGGCGCGGCCAAGAGGCGCGAGCCCTCGGCGTTTTCGAGGCTCGCATACACGTAATAGGAATCCTGGATCAGCACTTCATCGATGGTGCGCACGCACCCGCCCGGATTGAGCTGCCACCAGCCGCGGCTTTCCCAGCCTTCGCCGCGCCGGCGCGCGACGGCGGTCCACATCCGCCCATTGGTGCGGTTGCAGAGCGTGAGCCCCACCTGGTTGGCGCGGCGGCGTGCGGCGGCGTCGAGCGCGTCGATCATCTGATCTTCGGTGGCGTTGGCGGGCAGGCGCGCGCTGGCGCGGAATTGCGCGATCGCCTGGGCGATGCGGCGCGGATCGGCGCCGCGGCGCCCTTCGGCCAGATCGTACCCCGCATCCGTCAGCAGGCGCTGCAGGCCCGCTGCGCGCGCGCGCGTCAGCGTGAATTGCGTCGCTTCGGAAAAGGAGGTGCGCCAGCTCTCGCGCTTGTTGATCTGCACGCGCCGGAAGCGCCGCTCCTCAAAGCCGGAAACGACGCAATTGGGCGGATTCTCGATCGAGAATTGCTGCTGGGGATCGACGCAAAGCCGCGCATCGCCGCCCCATTGCCGGCGCCCGCCGCGATGCGCGGGCGAGGTGCGGGCGTAAAGATAGTGCGTGCCGCGCGCGAGCGGCGCGCCGACGGCCGTGCGGCATTCGCCGGGGCGCAGCCGCGTCCAGCCTTGCACCACGATGGCGCGCCCGTCCGGGCGCCCGGTCGCGGCTTCGAGCACGTAGCTGGTCTCGTTGCACACCTGCCAGCCGTTCGCCTGCTGCTGCGCCTCCGCGCGGTTCAGCGCGAAGAACGCCGCGAGTGCGGCGGCGGCGGCGAGCGCGCCGGCCTTAATGAATGAGCGTGCCGGCGCCATGCTCGGTGAACAGCTCCATCAGCAGAACGTGGTTTTGCCGCCCGTCGAGAATGGCGGCCGCCTCGACGCCGTTCTCCAGCGCCGAAATGCAGGTTTGCAATTTGGGAATCATGCCGCCTGTGGCGGTGCCATTGGCGATGGCTTCGCGCGCATCGTCCACCGACATTTCGCGGATCAGCTCGCCGTTCTTATCCAGCACGCCCGGCACGTCCGAAAGCAGCAAGAAGCGCTTGGCGCCCAGCGCGCCGGCCACCGCGCCCGCGGCGGTGTCGGCGTTGATGTTGTAGGTCTTGCCATCGGCGGCCACGCCGATCGGGGCGATCACCGGCACGTAATCTTCCGGCGCGTTGATCAGCGCCTGCACCAGAGTTGGGTCCACTTCCGTGGGCTCGCCCACCAAGCCAAGATCGATCACGCGCTCGATCATCGAGTCCGGATCTTTCTTCACACGCACGGCCTTTTCCACCGTGATGAGGCGCGCATCCTTGCCTGAGAGGCCGACGCCGCGCACGTCCGCCTCGCGGCCCTCGGCCGTGATCAAATGCGCCAGCTCTTTGTTGACGCTGCCCGAGAGCACCATTTCCGCCACTTCCATCGTGTCGGGGTCGGTGACGCGCAGGCCGTCGATGAATTCGGATTTCACGCCGGCCTTGTCCAACATGCGGGAGATTTGCGGGCCCCCGCCGTGCACGACGACAGGATGAATGCCCACCAGCTTCAACAGCACGATGTCTGCGGCGAATTTGCGGGCGGTTTCGGTATCGCCCATGGCGTGCCCGCCATATTTCACCACGACCGTTTCGCGATCATAGATTTGAATGAAGGGCAGCGCTTCAGCCAGCGTCCTCGCCTTGGCGAGTCCGTTTTCCAGCGTCGCGAGGCGGTCCTTGGGCGGGAGCTTGGTCACGGACGGTTCCTAAGCGGTTCGGGCGTTCACGCCAAGGCCGCGATTTCAGCGCGCAGCGCCTCAATCCCCAGGCCCGTTTCAGACGACGTGGCGATGACAAGCGGGTACGCGGCCGGGCGCTTGGCGATCGCGGCCTCGGTCGCGGCCAAAGTCTCGGTCAATTCCGTGGGTTTGAGCTTGTCGGCTTTGGTCAGCACGACCTGATAGGTGACGGCGGCGGTGTCGAGCACGTCCATGACATCCTTGTCATGGGGCTTCAGCCCATGGCGCGCGTCGATCAGCAGATTGACGCGCTTCAGTTCTTGGCGCCCGCGCAGATAATCGCGCGTCAGCGCCGTCCAGCGGGCGATGTCGGCCTTGGGCGCCTTGGCGTAGCCATAGCCGGGCAGATCGACGATGCGCAGCACCTCGCCCATGCGGAAGAAATTGAGCTCGCGCGTACGCCCCGGCTCGGTGGAGGCGCGCGCCAGCTTGTTGCGGCTGGTCAGTGCGTTGATGAGGCTGGATTTGCCGACGTTGGAGCGCCCCGCGAACGCCACCTCCGGCACATCGCCCGCCGGCAAATGCTCCAGCCCCACAACCCCGCGCTCAAACGCGATCGGCCCGGCGAAGAGAAGCCGGCCTGCTTCTATGTAGGCGGCTTCCTCTTCTTCAGGCGTCATTTTGCGGGCTCAGCTTCGTCTTTTTTCCCAAATCTCTTCTTGATGAAGATGTCGAACTGCGTCTCCACGCCTTGCCGGCGCGAGATCACGTATTGCTGCAGGATCGAGAGGATGTTCGACCAGGTCCAGTAGATCACCAGCCCCGCGGCGAAGCCCGAGAACAGGATCGTGAACACGAACGGCAGCATGCCGAAAATCTGCTTCTGGATCGGGTCGGTCACCGGCGCGGAAAGCCCCTGCAGCGCCCACATCGAAATCCCGTAGAGGATCGGCCAGGCGCCGATCAGCAGGAACGTGCCGATCAGCGGGATCGACGCAGGATCAAACGGCAGCAAGCCGAACAGGTTGAAGATCGAGGTCGGATCGCGCGCGCTGAGGTCGTTGATCCAGCCGAAGAACGGCGCATGCCGCATCTCGATCGTCACCGTCAGCGTTTTATAGAGCGCGTAGAACACCGGGATCTGCAGCAAGAGCGGCACGCACCCGGCGACCGGATTGATCTTCTCAGTCTGGTAAAGCTTCAGCATCTCTTGCTGCTGGCGCTGCTTATCGGCGGCGTAGCGCTCCTGGATTTCCTTCATCTTCGGCTGCAGCGCGCGCATCTTCGCCATCGCCTTGAACGATTGATAGACCAGCGGGAACATCAGCGCCTTGATGACGATGGTGCTCAAAAGAATAGCGATGCCGAAATTGCCGACCATCTGGCCCAGCGGATGCAGCAGCCACAGGAAGAACGGCCGCGTCAGAAACCAGAAATTGCCCCAGTCGATCGCGTCGTCGAAGCGCGGGATCGGCTGGGCGCCGTTCTCGGTGCTGTTCTGGTAATTTTGCAGCAGCTCCACTTCCTTGGCGCCGGCGTAGAAACGCTGCGTGTAGGTGATGTCGCCGCCCGCGCCCGCTTCGCGCCATTGGCCCCGATAGGCGGCGCGATAATCGTTGCGATTGTTTTCCGGGCGCGCGTCGAAATAGGCGGAGATGCGCTCGTTTTGATCCGGCACGATGGCGGCGAGCCAATAATGCTCGGTGATGCCGAACCAGCCGCCCTGGGTCTGACGCTCCTCGATGCGCTCATCGGCGCCGGCGCGGCCGCGGGTTTTATCGCGCGCGTGCTTATCGGCGTTCTGGAACGTGGTCTGCGTGAACGAATTGCCGAACACGCCGATCAAACCCTGATGCACGATCGGGTTCTGGCGATAATCGGCCGGCATGCCCTGGCGGCGCACCGCCCCGAATGGGCGCACCGAAACCGCCGCGCCGCTCTCGTTGCGCACCACGTCGGTGATGGTGAACATGTAATGCGCATCCACCGAAATGGTGCGTTCGATGGTGACGCCGTTGGCCGAGGCGGTGAGCGTCACCGGGCTCGCCGGCGTCAGCGTCGCGCCTTCGGGCGCGCTCCATAGCGTGTCGGCGCCGGCGATCGTGCGCGTGTCGCCGCCCGATTCCAATTCCCAGCCGAAGAAGGCGTCGTGGCCGAACTCGCTGTTGATCGGCGCCAGCAGCGTCACCTCGCCCGAGGCCGGGTCGAGCTGGCGATTATATTGCGCGAGGCTGAGATCATCGAAGCGCGCGCCATTGAGCGAGATCGCGCCATCGATCAGGTCGGTGTCGATGACGATGCGCCCGCCCGTCTGCGCCGCGATCGCCGCTTCGCGCGTCACCGGCCCGCTGGGCGCGGGCGGCGGCGCCGTTTCGCTTTCGCCCGCCTCGGCGCGGCGCGCGGCCTCGGTGGCGGCGCGCATTTCCTCGACCTGCGCGCGCTCGGCCATTTCCCGCTGGCGCTGAGGCGCGTTGTAGAAAAATTCAAAGCCCAGGAAGATCGCCAGCGAGAGGCCGATGGCGAGAAACATGTTGCGCGTGTCTTTGGGCTCGGGGCCCCCGCCACCAGTGTAGGACATCGTTTTTATTCGCTTTCTTGGGAGCGGGCGGATTTCGCTTGTGAGGGGCGGCGCGCGGCGCCGGCTTCGAGATCGGCGCGGAGCCTTATCAACGCACTCTTGAGATCGTCAAGCAAAGCGGGCCAGGGCGCGCCCGGGGTGGATTGCCGCGCCACCAGAACGTAATCGGCGCCGGCCACGCCGTGCTCGCTCAGCAGCTGGCGGGCGGCTTCGCGCAGGCGCCGCTTGGCGCGGTTGCGCTCCACCGCGCCGCCCACCTTTTTGCTGGCGGTGAAGCCCACCCGGATCGGCCCGTCCTCGACCCGGCGGCGCGCCTCCACCAGCACTACACCGCGCCCGGAACGCACGCCGGCGCGCACGAACAGGAATTCGGTGCGCTTGGTCAGCTTTTGGAGTTTGGATTTGGGCATGGGGTCAAAACCCCAGATGCGGGCTTACGCCCGGCGGCGCAAGCGGGCGCCGGTTACGCCGAGAGGCGCTTGCGGCCCTTGGCGCGGCGGCGCGCGAGCACCTTTTTGCCGCCCGTGGTGGCCATGCGGGCGCGGAATCCATGGCGGCGCTTCCGCACGAGCCGGCTCGGCTGGTAGGTCCGCTTGGTGCTCACGTCTGGCCTCGGTCAGTCAAAAAATTGAAGGGGCGGGCATTACCCCACCCCCCGGGCAGCGTCAAGCATGCGCCAGGAAGGTTTGTGCGATGGCGATCAACGCCACGCAGGCCCACATGCCGGCTAGCAGCCATACAGCCCGGCTGCGCCGAGTTTTTAAGGGCTTGGCGGTCATTTTGCGGCTCCGTTCAGGAGGGGCGGCGCGCCGCGGGAGCCGGTAGGGAACCCGGCAATATCCACAGCCTACCCGGTAATCGTTGCGCTACCGCATGAATTCGCGGACGGAAAGCAGCCTCAGGGCCGCCTCCCGCCGCCACGACAGCGCCGCCGCGCTAGTTTAGGCTTGCCCAGCACCCATGGCCGATCCCAGCGCCCCTCGACCCTCTTCGAGCCCCTGGCGGGCCGCGCGCGCCTTTGTCGATAGCCTGGCCGGGCGGCTGCTGGGGCTGACCTTGGCGGCGGTGATGGCGGGGGAGGCGTTCATTTTCGCCCCGGCGCTGGCGACCTTCCATGAAACCTGGCTGCGCGAGCGGATGAACCTCTCGCAGATCGCGGCGCTGACGCTGGAGGGCTCGCCCGATCAGGCCATCGCGGAATCGCTTGAGTACGAATTGCTCACCAATGCGGGCGTGCTGCGCGCCGCGCTCCAGCGCGAGGGCGAGCGCGTGCTGCTGCTGGAGAGCGCGGAAACCCCGCCCGCCTCGCGCCTGGTGACGTACGATTACACCACAGCCAGCCCGATCGAAAAATTCCTCTGGGCGTTCGAAACTTGGCTCGGCCCGGACGGGCGCGTGCTGCAGGTGCGCGCGCGTCCGCGTTTTGAAAGCGGGCAATTCATCGAGATTGTTTTGCACGAGCGCGCCTTGAAGCGCGCCATGAACAATTTCGCCCGAAGTTTCGCGCTGCTCTCCACGCTCATCATGATGGCGGCGGGCGGCATGCTTTATTTCGCGCTGACGATGCTGTTCGTGCGGCCGATGTATGATCTGACGCGCGGCATCGAGCGCTTCCGCGATCGGCCGGAGGACGTGTCCATCGCCTTTCCGCGCAGCGCTCGCGCCGATGAAATCGGCCGCGCCCAGCGCGCCGCCGCCGACATGGCCGAGCAGGTGCGCACGGCGCTAAAGCAGCGCGAGCGGCTGGCCGCGCTTGGCGCTGCGGTTGCGCGCATCGGGCATGACCTGCGCAACATGCTGTCCACCGCGCAATTGGTGGCCGATCGGCTCGGCCGCTCGGAAGATCCGGACGTGCGCCGTCTCGCGCCGCGTCTGGAGCGCACGATCGATCGCGCCGCGGGCCTTGCGGCTTCGACGCTCAAATACGGCCGCGTCGATGAAAAGCCGCCGGAGCTGACGCGCGTGGCGATCGCGCCGGCGTTGGAGGAGGCGGTGGGCGAAGCGCTGGTCGGCTTTGAGGGCGTCAAGGCGCGCCTTGAGGTGGAGCCCGGCCTCGCCGCGATCGCGGACGCCGAGCACCTGCACCGAATCCTCGATAACCTCACGCGCAACGCCGCCCAGGCCATGCTCGCGCATACGCGCCGCGATAAAACGCTGATCGTGCGCGCCGGGCGCACGGAAGGGCGCTGCGAAATTGATCTGATCGATCATGGTCCCGGCGTGCGTGAAAATCTGCGCGCGCGCTTGTTCGAGCCGTTCGTTTCCGCCGCGCCCGAAGCGGGCGGCACAGGCCTTGGCCTCGCCATCTCGCGCGAGTTGGCGCGCGCCATGGGCGGGGAACTCGAACTCATCCGCACCGGCGCGGAAGGCTCCACCTTCCGCATCACGCTGCCGGCGGGTTAGCGCGCGGGAGCTTGCGCCGGGGCGGGCGGTGTTTCGGCCGGCACGCGCGCGACGATGCCTTCGCGGCGCGGATCGGCGCCGCCTTCGAGACCGTTCGCCGTTACGCGGATCGCGTGCAGCCCGCTGGCTTCTAACGCGCTTTCCTGCACCGCCCAGCCGCGCGCGGTGAGCTGCTGCACCATGCCGGGCGGCAGGCGCGGCGCCTCGATGCGCGCGGGCGCGGTGCGCGCGGTGGCGTTGCCCACGTCGATCGCAGCCTGCACGCCCATGTTCCAATCGAGAATGCCGATCGTGGCGCGCGCCACATAGCCAATGATGGCCGAGCCGCCGGGCGAGCCGATCACCAATTCGAGCTCGCCATTCTGATCCACCACGATCAGCGGCGACATGGACGAGCGCGGCGCCTTGCGGGGCTCCACCGCGTTGGCCACGGGGCGCCCGTTCAGCGTCGGCTCGAACGAGAAATCGGTCAGCTGATTATTGAGCAGAAAGCCGCCCGCCATGCGCTGGGCGCCAAAGCCGCTCTCCACCGTGGCGGTGAGCGAAACCGCGTTGCCCCAGCCATCGACCACGGAAAGGTGCGTGGTGCCGCTGTCATCGCTGGCCGCATTGCCCCAGCGCTCGAACAATTCCTGCCCCGCCGGCGCGCCGGGATCGGTGCGCGTGGGCGCGCGCGAAAGATCGATCAGGCGCGCGCGCTCATCGAGATACGCCGGCGCGATCAGCTCCAGCGTCGGCATCGGCGCGAACGCATCGTCGGCCATGTAATGATCGCGGTCGGCGTAAGCGAGGCGGCTGGCCCACAAGAACGCGGACCAATCGTCGGCATTGTCCACCCCGCCCGGGCGCGGGCGCGCGCGCTCATAAAGGCCAAGGATGGCCAGCACCGCGTTGCCGGAACTGGGCGGGCCTACCGTGCAGGCGCGATACACCCGGAAGCGCGCGCACACCGGCTCAAGCCGGCGCGCCTCCACTGCTTGCAGATCGGCGTGCGTGAGCGCGCCCCCGCGCGGATTGCGCTGCGCCGCGGCCACGATCGCATCCGCGATCGGGCCTTGCGTCATCGCTGCGGGGCCTTGCTCGGCGATCGCCTGCAGCGTCATGGCGTATTGCGGGTTGCGCAGCAGCGCGCCCGCCGCCAGCGGATTGCCTTCGCGATCGAAGAAATAGCCGCGCGTGCCGAAATCGGCGCGCAGGCGGCCACGCTCGGCGTAAATCGCGATCAGCTCGGCCAGGCGCGGCGAAACTTCAAAGCCTTCCAGCGCCAGGCGGATCGCCGGCTGAAATAGCTGCGCCCATTCCAGGCGCCCATGATCCTCATGCGCCAGCTTCAGCATGTGCACGAGAGCGGGCGCTCCAATCGAGCGCCCGCTCGCTTGCGCATCCAGAAACGGGATCGGCCGGCCGCGATTGTCGAGAAACATGGTGGGCGTGGCGCCGGCGGGTGCGCGCTCGCGCCCGTCATAGCCGCTCATGCGCTCGGTGCGCGCATCGTAGTGCATCAAGAAGCCGCCGCCGCCGATGCCCGAGCTTTGCGGCTCCACCAAGCCTAACACCAGCTCCGCGGCGATCGCCGCATCCACCGCGCTGCCGCCGGCATTGAGAATTTCGACGGCCGCGTTCACCGCGTAGGGATTGGCCGCCGTCGCCATGGCTTCGCCGCGCAGGCGCGGCCTTTGCTCTTCGCGCGGCCCCGCGCCCGTTCCCGCCGCACACGCCGCCAGCGCCAGCGCGATAGCCAAAGCGCCAAGGCGCGCGATCAAAGCTCTCTTTTGAATCATGCCTCTACACCTACACGCCGCGCGCGCCCCCGCGAAACCCCAAAACCGCCGCGGGCGAACTAAAGCTTGGCAGGTCTGATCGCCGCGCTACCATGCGCGCGCGGGTGGGGGGCGATGAAACGAATTCTAGCCATTATCGCGCTGGCGCTTTGCGTTGCGGCGCCGGCATTTGCCGCACCTTTGCCCGATACGCTGCGCAGCGCCGGGGTGACGCAGGCCGATTGGGAGTCCGTCGTTGCGGAGGCGCGCGCGCAAGCGCGCCGCGCTGGCGTCGCCGAAGCCGCTCTGCTAGCGGCTGCCGAGCGCTCTGGCGTCAACCTTGCCCGATCAGGACGGTTCGACGCGGCGGCGCTGCGTGACGCAATCATGGGACAATTGCAATCGCAAGCGCAAATCATCCACGAACTCCAAGAGCGCCTCTATATCCTCGCACGCGCGGACGATCCGGAAATCGCGCGTCTGCTCACCGAGGCGCGCTTGGCCATAGATGAAGGCCGGCTCGATGATGCCGATCATCAACTCGCGCAAGCGGAGAGAAGCGATCTTGCGGCTGTTGCCGTCGCCGAAGCGCGCGCCGAGAACGCGCGCGCACGCCTTGGCGACGCTATCATCGAGCGTGGGCGTTTAGAGCGTGTCGGGCGCGATGGCGCATCAGTCGGCGTGCGTGAGGCGATTGCGGGCTACGAGCTTGCACTGCGCGGCATAGACCGCGTCCTGGCGCCGCGCGATTGGGCGCGTACGCAATTCAATCTTGGAATCGCCTATGCTATTTTGGCGCAGAACGGCGAAGACGAAGCCCGCGTGCTTGCGATTGCGGCGCTGCGTGAGGCCTCATCGGGCTTCGCGGACATGATGGACGAAGAAGGAATTTCGCGCGCTGCGCGGCTTATCGCGGCGCTCCAATGAGGACCGGGGGGGTGGCGAGAAATAGGCTTGTGGCGGCACTTGCAGGCGCCATGTTCGCCGCCGCCGCGCCGGCGTTCGCGCAGGAAGCAAATCGGCCCGTCCCGGCTACGATTGCTTCGGCGGGCGTAACGCAAACGCAATGGGATGCGATCCGCCGCGAAGTGCGCGCGCAAGCGCGGCGGGCGCACGTATCGGAGGCGGCGCTTATAGCGGCGGCGGAAGTCGCGGGCGCCAATTTTGCCCGCTCCGGCCGCTTTGACGCACTCTCCTTGCAACAAACGATCTTCGAAGCGCTCGCGCAGCAAGCCGACCAGATCGCCGAATTGCAGCAGCGCCTGGATGCGCTGACCGAAGATGCCGATCCGGCGACCGCCGCGATCTTCGCGGCGGCGCGCGCTACGCTTGATGAAGGCCGCCTTGCCGACGCAGACAGCCTGCTCGCCCAGGTGGCCGAACGCGACCTCGCCGCTATTCTAGCCGCCGACGCCGAGGTCGAGCACCGGCGGCTGCGCGCGGGCGAGACGGTCGCTAGCCGTGGGCAGGTAGCGTTCGTGCGGGCGGACTACCTTGCCGCCGCAGACCACTATGGGCGCGCCGCCGAAACGGTTCCTCAAGCCGCGACTGAACAACGGTGGCAGTATAGAATTCTGCAGACGGATGCCCTTTACGTACGCGGCGAGCTGTTTGCCGAGCCCGAGGCACTGCGCGAAGCGGTGCGGCTCTATCGTGAGAGCATTTTTCCGCTCGCACCACGCTCCTCCGCCCCGGGACGATGGGGGCCAACGCAGAACAATCTAGGTCTAGCGCTCAAGGTGCTGGGCGAACGCGGGGATAGCACGGCCTTACGCGGCGCGGTGACCGCCTTTCGGGCCGCGCTGGAGGTGCTCACGCGTACCGCCGCCCCGGCTGAGTGGTCTAGCGTGCAGAACAATCTCGGAGCTGCGCTGCTTGTGCTTGGCCAACGCGGTGACGATGCGGCGCTGATCGGGGCGGAGGAGGCTTTTCGCCGTGCGCTGGATGTGCGTACGCGTGACGCCGCGCCAGCTGATTGGGCCGCGACACAGAACAATCTCGGCATTGCGCTCAAAGAGCGTGGAGAACGTGGGGATGTGGCGGCGTTGCGCGAGGCTACCGCAGCCTATCGCGCCGCCCTTCAGGTACGCACGCGTGACGCTGCGCCAGCTGATTGGGCCGAGACGCAGAACAATCTCGGAGCTGCGCTGCTTGTGCTTGGCCGACGCGGTGACGATGCGGCCCTGATCGAGGCGGAGGAGGCTTTTCGCCGTGCGCTGGATGTGCGTACGCGTGAC
>DAOMPU010000010.1:0-23215 GCA_035444925.1 Terricaulis sp.
ACCGACGCCGAGGCGCTGGATTTCCACCGCCACCCCACCCCCGGCAAGATTTCAATCACGCCCACCAAGCCGATGGCGACGCAGCGCGATCTTTCGCTCGCCTATTCGCCGGGCGTGGCCGTGCCGGTGAAGGCGATCGCCGAGGATGCGGACAAGGCCTACGACTATACCTCCAAGGGCAATCTGGTGGCCGTGATCTCGAACGGCACAGCGATCCTGGGGCTCGGCAATCTCGGCGCGATGGCCTCCAAGCCGGTGATGGAAGGCAAGAGCGTTTTGTTCAAGCGCTTCGCCGATGTCGATTCGATCGATATCGAAGTGACGACTCAAGACGTCGAAGAATTCATCACCACGGTGCGCAATATCGGCCCCACGTTCGGCGGCATCAATCTTGAGGACATCAAGAGCCCCGAATGCTTCGTGATCGAGAGCCGGCTGCGCGACGAACTCGACATTCCGGTTTTCCATGACGACCAGCACGGCACCGCGATCATCGCCGCCGCCGGCCTGCTGAACGCGTGCGAACTCACCGGGCGCAAATTGGCGGACATCAAAGTTGTGGTGAGCGGCGCGGGCGCGGCCGGGCTTTCGTGCATCGCGCTGATCAAACAGCTCGGCGTGCCGCATGACAACGTGATCGTGTGCGACCGTGAGGGCGTGGTCTATCGCGGGCGCGAGAAAGGCATGGATCAATTCAAGGCCGCGCACGCGATCGAGACCAAGCTGCGCACGCTGGCCGAGGCGCTGGAAGGCGCGGACGTGTTCATGGGGCTCTCCGCCGCCGGCGCGATGAGCCAGGACATGGTGAAGTCCATGGCCAAGAAACCGATCATCTTCGCCATGGCCAATCCCGATCCGGAGATCACGCCCGAAGACGTGCATGCCGTGCGCAAGGACGCGATCGTGGCCACTGGCCGTTCGGACTATCCGAACCAGGTCAACAACGTGCTGGGCTTTCCTTACATCTTCCGCGGCGCGCTGGACGTGCGCGCACGCACCATCAATGAAGAGATGAAGGTCGCCGCCGCGCACGCGCTGGCTGCGTTGGCCAAGCAGGACGTGCCCGACGAAGTCGCCGCCGCCTATCGCGGCCGGCGTCTCAAATTCGGGCCCGATTACATCATCCCCTCCCCGTTTGACCCCCGGCTCATCTCCGAGATTCCGCCCTATGTGGCGCAAGCGGCGATGGATTCAGGCGTCGCGCGCAAGCCGATCACGGACATGGAGGCTTACAGGCACAGCCTCGCGCAACGGCTCGACCCCACCGCCGCGATGTTGCAGCGCGTGCAGACCGTGGTGCGGCGCAGCCCGCAGACCATCGTGTTCGCCGAGGGCGAGGAGCCCAGCGTCATTCGCGCCGCCTACGCGTTTCAGGAGCTCGGCCTTGGCCGCGCCATCCTGGTGGGGCGCGAAGACAACGTGCGCGACAACATGGCGATCGTGGGCGTGCCGGAATCGGCCAAGCTCAGCATCGTCAACGCGCGCATCTCGGATAAGAACGAGGCGTACGCAGAGCATCTCTACAAGCGCCAGCAGCGCTTCGGCTTCCTGCAGCGCGATGTGCAGCGCCTGGTCAACCAGGATCGCAACGTGTTCGCGGCCTGCATGGTCGCCTGCGGCAGCGCCGACGGCATGGTGACAGGCGTGACGCGCAATTACGCCACCGCGCTCGATGACGTGCTCAAAGTGATTGATCCCGCGCGCGGCGAGCGGGTGATGGGCATGTCGGTGGTGCTCTCCAAGGGCCGCACGCTGTTTATCAGCGACACCGCGGTGGCCGAATTTCCGGACGCGCCGGAATTGGCGCAGATCACGCTGCAATCGGCCGCGTTCGCGCGCCAATTCGGCGCGACGCCGCGCGTGGCGCTGGTTTCCCACTCCACCTTCGGAAATCCGAAGATGGAGCGCTCGGAAAAAATCCGCGACGCGATCTCCATCCTCGACCGGCGCGAGGACGCCGAGTTCGAGTACGAGGGCGAGATGAATGTGGACGTCGCGCTCAACCCGGATATGCGCGAGCTTTATCCGTTCTCGCGCCTTTCTGAGCCGGCCAACGTGCTGGTGATGCCGGCGCTGCACTCGGCCTCGATCGCCACCAGCCTGCTCGCCACCGCGGGCGGGGCCACGGTGATCGGCCCGGCGCTGACCGGGATTTCGCGTCCGATCCAGATCGCCCCGCTCGGCGGCACGGTGTCCGATATCGTCACCTACGCGACGATCGCGGCGTTCCAGGCGGCCGCGCTGAAAGAAAAGAAGGGCTAAGCCGGCGCGGGCTCTTCTTTCTTCGTCGGCGGCGGCGATTTGCGCATGATCAGCAGCGCCAGCACAAGCGCAGCCACGCCGACGGCGCCTGAATAGATAAAAAACGTCATGTAGCCGGCGGCGAAGGCCTCCGCCGGAATGCCGCGATCGGCCGAAAGCTTAGCGAACGCGGTGGGCGACATGCCGGAGAACCACGCGCGCAGCCACTCGCTCTCCCCTGCATTTGCAGCGGCGATCGCCCCCTCAACGATGCGGCCCGAAATCGCGGCGAGGAATTTGCCCGGCAGCGCGTAGAGCGAAGAAAACAGCGCATATTGCGTGGCGGTGAAGCCGAGGCTGGTGAGGCTCGACATATAAGCGATCAGCGCCGTGCCGGCGATGCCGGCGGAGATGTTGTCGATGCCGATGCAGAGATAAAGCCCCGGCAGCGAGGGGCCGGTGAACGTCAACAAGCCGAACGCCACGTTCGAGAGCGGCTGCAGCACAGCGCCCGCGATCAGCGCGCGCATCAGGCCGAACCGCGCCACCGCCCAGCCGCCAAGGCCCACGCCCAGCACCGACATGACGACGCCGAACAATTTGCGCGCATTGGCGATCTCATCGAGCGTGAAGCCGACATCGACGTAAAACACGCCCATCAAGTTCAGCACGAAGTCCGCGATCCGATAGACGCAGATCATCGCCAGGATCAGCGCGCCGGTGCCGGCATAGCGCTTGAAGAAATCCTCCAGCGGCTCCTTCAGCGTGCCGGCGAAATAGGCGCTGGGGCGTGTTTTCGCGCCGGGCAGCGGATAAGTGGCGAAGCCGACGATGGCCAGACCCGCGAGCGCGGAAAGCCCTTGATAGATCATGCCCCAGGGCCGCGAGGTCCACACTTCCCCCGCCGCCGCCGCGAACTCGGTGAAGCCGGCCATGGAGAACAGGAACGTCAGCGGCTCGGCGCGGCCGGCGAGGCCCGCGCCAATAAACGCCGCGCCCACCACCATCAGCGCCAGGCGCGAAATCCATTCCAGCGCCTCGGCCCAAACCGGCCCTGGCGCCATCGTATCGGGCGCGCGCTCCACGCCCTTCTCGCGCGGCGCCAGCAACACGCCGAGCACGCCAATGCCCATTACGAACGCCATCAGGCTGTACGAGCCCGTCCAGCCGATGCGCGAAGCAAGCCACAGCGGCACGGCGCCCGAGACGATGATCGAGATGCGATAGCCCCATTGATACGCAGCGGCCATCACGCCCTGCTTTTCAACCGCGGCCGCTTCGATCCGCCAGGCGTCGATGGCGATATCCTGCGTGGCGCCGAACAGCGCCGTGAACGCCGCGCAGAGCGCGACGATGGCGATGATGTTCATGTTCGGATCGGGCTGCACCGCCCCTTCCGCGCCGCTGGCGACGGCGGCGGAAACGCCTGGCGCGTTCACCGCGATCAGCCAAATGCCGAGCACCACGCCCGCTTGCGCCACCAGCATCCAAGCCCGGCGCTTGCCGAGCAGCTGATGCAGCACCGGAATCTTCACGCGGTCCACCAAAGGCGCCCAGAGGAATTTGATCGCGTAGGTGATCGTCACGAGGCTCATCAGCGTGATGACATCGATCGGGATTTTCGCCTGGCGCAGCCATACCGAAAGCGTGTCGTAGATCAGCAGGTTCGGCAGGCCAGCGGCAAAGCCCAGCGCCAGCATCACAAGCGCGCGCCGTTCGAAGAAGGCGGAGAGCGCCTCCCATGTGGAGCGCTTCGGCGCGGCGGCGTCGGTCATCGGAGACTCCAGGCTGAGGCCGGCTTAATCGCCGCTGAACGTGGCGGGGTTCGGGCGGGCGGTAAAGCGCTCGGCGACAGCGAGCAGGCGCGCCGCGTCGATCGGCTTGGTGAGGAAATCATCCATGCCGGCCTTCTGCGCCTGGGCGCGCTCATCCCCGCCGGTATCGGCGGTCAGCGCCACGATCGGGGCGGCGGCGTTCGGCCCCTGCCCCGCGCGGATGCGCTGCGCGGCCTCGAGCCCGTCAAGCCGCGGCATGCGGATGTCCATCAGGATCAGATCGAACGCCCCCGCTTGCGCCGCGGCCAGCGCCTCGGCCCCGTCCTGCGCGGCGGTGACGACGCACCCGGCGCGCGCCAGCAGCGTGCGCGCAAGCAGCGCGTTGATCGGATTATCCTCGGCCAGCAGCACGCGCAGACCCGCCAAAGCTTGCGGCGGCATTTCGGCGTTGCGCTTGGGCGCGGCCGGCGCCTCGGCGCTTTCGCCCAGGGCAAGACGCACGCGCTCCACCAGCGAGCGGCGGCGCAGCGGCTTCAGCGTGTAATGGGTAAAGCCTGCGGCGCGTGCGGCCTCGATGGTTTCGCGCTGCTCCTGCGGCAGAAGCGCGATCAGCGCGCGCGCCGAACGCTTCAGCTGCGCGATCTCTTCGCCGCCGGCGCCATCGCGCCAATTATAGAGGATCACGTCCGGCTTTGCGGTGCGTTCCACTGCTTCGGCGCCGAGCGATACGATCATCGCACGCACCGCTTGCGTCAGCACATGGGCGCCGCCGACGATGGCGATGCGCACGCCGTCAAGACCGAGCGGCGGCGCCTCCGCCTCGATGCTGGGCAGCGGCAGCTCCACCCAGAACGTCGCACCCGAACCGGGGCGGCTGACGAGGCCAACCTCCCCGCCCATCGCATGCGCGAGCTTTTTGACGATGGCGAGGCCGAGCCCGGTGCCGCCATGGCGGCGCGCCACGCCTGCATCGGCCTGCGCGAATTCTTCGAAGATCAGCGCTTGTTTTTCCGGCGGCACGCCGGGGCCTGTATCGCGCACGGAGAAGCGCACGCGCCCGCCTGGGCGCGGCGCCATGTCGATGGTGACGCCGCCGCTTTCGGTGAACTTCACCGCGTTGCCGGCGAGGTTGAACAGGATTTGGCGCAAGCGCCCGTCGTCGCCGATCACCGCTTGGGGCGCATCCGCGCGCACCACGACGGCGACCTCAAGCCCTTTCGATTGCGCTTTGGGCGAAAGCAATTCGGCCACGTCCTGCATCACCGCTTCAGGATCGAACGGCGCGTTTTCGAGCGCGACATGGCCCGCTTCCAGGCGCGAATAATCCAGGATCTCAGTGATGAGATCGAGCAGGTGCTCGCCGCTCTGCTTGATGGCGGCGAGATATTCGCGCTGGTTCGGCTCCAGCTTGGAAAGCTCAAGCAGGCCCGCCATGCCCAGCACGCCGTTCAGCGGCGTGCGCAATTCGTGCGTGAGCGTGGCGAATAGAGTCGTCTTGGCGCGCATCGCTTCTTCGGCGGCGCGGGCGTGGCGGGTGATGTCGCGCGCGACGGCCAGGCGCGCGCCGTCCGGCAACTGGCGTTCAAGCCATTCGAACTGGCGCCCATCGGGCGCGGGCGCATCGAAGCGGCGCTCGCCCTGTTTGAAATCCGGCGGCTGCACGCGGCCCCAGGGCGGGCGCTGCGGCCCGATCCATTGCTTGAACGCGGCGCGGAACGCGGCGTTCGCGCTGATCAGCGCGCCATCGGCGCCGAGCACACACACCGGATCCGGCAGCGCGTCGAACGTATCAAAATCAGGCGCTGGCGCGGGCTGAGACATCGCCGCCATAAAGCGCTAAGGGCGGTTAAGAAAGCTTAAGGCATCCGCTCACGCCTGCGCGAGCGCGCCCTCCCCGGCGCCTGCCCATTGCCGTTTTAAACTCAGCGCTTCGGCCACATGGATGCGCTTCACGCCACCCGCGCCGTCGAGATCGGCGATAGTGCGCGCGACTTTGAGCGTGCGGTGATAGGCGCGCGCCGAGAGCGCCAGTTGCTCTGCTGCTTTCTGCAGCAGCGCGGCGCCTGGCGCATCGGGCGCGGCGAGCGCTTCCAGCGCATCAAGATCGAGCGCGCTGTTGAGGCCCTTGCCGCGCGCGATTTGCGCATCGCGCGCGCGGCCCACCCGGGCGGCGGCTTCCGCCGTGCCTTCAAGCGGGGGCGGCAGCGCAAGATCGGCGGCGGTGACGGGCGGCACGTCGAGCTGAATATCGATCCGATCGAGCAGCGGGCCGGAAAGGCGCGCTTGATAATCCGCCGCGCAGCGCGGCCCGCGCCGGCAGCGGCCAGCGCCCGGGCCCCCGCCGCAACGGCATGGATTCATCGCCGCGGCGAGCAGAATGCGCGCAGGATACGTGACGTGATGGTTGGCGCGGGCGATCATCACGCTGGAATTCTCCAGCGGTTGGCGCAACGCATCGAGCGCTTGCTGGGAAAATTCCGGCAATTCGTCCAAGAACAGCACCCCATGATGCGCGAGCGATATTTCGCCCGGTTTCGCCCGCAAACCACCACCCACAAGCGCAGCCATCGAGGCCGAATGGTGCGGCGCGCGGAACGGGCGCGTGCGCGTCAGGCGCCCGCGCTCCAGCAGCCCCGCCACCGAATGCAGCATCGACACTTCGAGCAATTCTTCGCTCGATAGCGGCGGCATCAGCCCCGGCAGGCGTTGCGCCAACATGGATTTGCCCGCGCCGGGAGGCCCGACGAAAAGGATATTGTGAGATCCGGCCGCCGCGATTTCGAGCGCGCGCTTGGCTTGCTCCTGCCCGCGCACGTCGCGCAGATCAGGCACGCCTTCGGTGCTGATCAGATCGCCGCGCTCGGGCGGCTTCAACGCCGCGCCGCCGCGAAAATGATTGATCAGCGAAAGCAGAGTCGGCGCCGCGATCACCTCCCCGCCCGCCCAAGCGGCCTCTTGCCCGCAGGCTTCGGGGCAGATGAACGCGTGGCCAAGCCCATGTGCGGCCATCGCCGCGGGCAAGGCGCCGGGTGCGGGCGCAAGCGCGCCGTCCAAACCCAATTCGCCAAAGCAAAGCACGTTATCGAGCGCATCGCGCGGCAGCGCGCCGATCGCCGCCATCATGGCCAGCGCGATCGGCACGTCATAGTGCGAGCCCTCTTTAGGCAGATCGGCCGGCGCGAGATTGACGATCAAACGCCCCGCGGGAATCGCGAGACCAATCGACGCGAACGCCGCGCGCACGCGCTCACGCGCCTCGGAAACCGCCTTATCCCCAAGGCCGACGATGACGATTCCGGGCTGGCCGCCCGCGAGCTGAACCTGAACTTCCACCGGCCGCGCTTCGAGGCCCGAAAAGGCCACCGTGGCCGCACTGGCGCACATCTGCATTGCCGCCCCCGCTTATCCACAAGCTGGGCACGATTTTGTACACGACGAGAACAAATCGGCAACAGAAATCGAACGCATTCCCTCGGTGTGCGTTCTGCGCGGGAGTTTACTCCCAGCTTGCGTGCATCTGCCAGCCGGGCTGTGGATTAAATCTGTGGATTAATAGCGCGTGCCGCCGGCCAATTCAGGCTCAGGCGCGCCTTCATAAACCGGCGTCGGCGGCGTGCGCTGGGCGTAGGAGGCGCGCCCTTCGCGCAGCTGCATGAACGACACCACGCGCGTCACGCCGGGCACCACGCTGGCGATCTCGGCGGCGCGGCGCAGCTCAAGCTCCGAATGCGCGGTGCCGAGCAGATAAACCGCCCCTTGCGACACTTCGATGCTGACATTGATCGAGCTCACGTCGCCGCTTGCGGCGAGGCGCGCGCGGATGCGTGACGCGATCAAACTATCAGCGGCGCTGCGGGAAAAATCGCCGCGCTGGCCGACGACCAATTCGTTGTAGATCGTGTGCACCGAGCTTGCGGTGCGCGCGATCAGCTCGGCGGCGGCGCGGTGTTCTTGGCTGGGCACGGCGCCGGTCAGCAGCATCGCCCCATTGGCGACCGCGACGTCCACATCGGCGAAACCCGCGCCATCGGCGGCGGAGAGGCGCATTTTCACACTTGTGCCGGCGGTGGCGTCATCGAGGCCTTGGCCGAGCGAACGATCGCCGACACCAGCCGTCATGCAGCCGCTGATCAGCGCGCACACGGCCAAAGCCGCGAGGATGTGAATGGGCTTACGCATACGCGCGTGAGCATGCCCAAGGATCGTTTCGGGGCGCTTAACGCTAAACGCCGAGGCGCTCATTGAACCAGGCGCCGCGTTCATGTTTCGGCAACCATGAGGCGCCGACGACGATGAGATCGTAGCGCACCGGCGCGGCGTGAAGCCGCCAGCGGCCGGCCAATACTTGCGCGGCGCGCGCAATGCGCTGTTGGCCCGCCGGCGTCAGCGCATAGGCGCCGGCATCATAGGTGCGGCGCGCCTTCACCTCGACAATGACGAGCACGCCGCTTTTCCAGGCTGCGACATCAACCTCGCCGTACGGCGTGCGCAGGCGATGGCCGAGCACCCGGTAGCCCTTGGCGATCAGATAGAGGATGGCCAGCCATTCGCCCGCGCGCCCGCGCCATTCGGCGGCGGCGCGCCGGCTCACGCTTTCAACTCAAGCGCGCGCGCATAAGCGCGCTTGCGCGAGACGCCAAGCTGATCGGTCGCCGCCTGCGCCGCATCCTTCACGCCCCCGCGCGCCAGCGCATCGGCCAGGAAAGCGTCCAGCGCTTCCTGCGAAACTTCCGCTTGCGGCGGCGGGCCGACGATCAGCACGATCTCCCCTTTCGGCGCGCCGGCTTCAGCATAATGCGCGGCGAGGCCCGAGAGCGTGTCGCGCCGCGTTTCTTCAAACAATTTGGTGAGCTCGCGCGCCATCGCGGCGGCGCGATCGCCCAGCACGGCGTGCATATCGGCAAGGCTTTCCGCCAAGCGCGGGCCGCTTTCGTAGAACACCAAGGTCGCGTCGATCGGCGCGAGCGCCTGCAGCGCTTCGCGGCGTGCGTGGGTTTTGGCGGGCAGAAAGCCTGCGAACAAAAACCTGTCGCTCGGCAAGCCGGACGCCACCAAGCCGGCAAGCAGCGCCGAGGCGCCGGGGATGGGATAGACCCGATGCCCCGCCGCGATCACGGCGCGCGTCAGTTTGAACCCAGGATCGGAAATCAGCGGCGTACCCGCGTCGGAGATCAGCGCCACGCTTTGCCCGGCGCCGAGCGCGGCGAGGATATCTTCGCGCGCGGCTGCATCGCTGTGATCGTGATAGGCCGAGAGGCGCGGCTTCAGCCCGTAGGCATCCAGCAGCTTGCGCGCCACGCGGGTATCCTCCGCATAGACGCGGTCCACGCCGCCCAAAATATCCAGCGCGCGCAGCGTGATGTCGCGCAGGTTCCCGATCGGTGTGGCGACCACATAAAGGCCCGGTTCGGGAGGTGGACTGGCGCCGCGGGCGCCGATACGCTCGCGCGCGTCCTCCCCAGTGTCGAACTCGGGGACGGATTCCGCGACAGGTTTCGGGTCAGACGAAGGATTGCTCATGGCCTCCCGCCCATCATCGACGCGCCCGGGCTTTATTCCAAGCGCCAAGACGGCCGCAGCCTTGAGCCTTGCGGCGTTCATGGCCGCGTGCGCCACCCCCTCGCCTGCGCCTGGTCCAACCGGCCCCGGCCCGATCGGGCCATTGCCTCCGCCGCCGCCGGAAGCACAGGTGCAAACCCGCGACGGCGTGACCCCGCCCTTCATGCGCGGGCGCCAGATCGTGCGCGTGGGCCTGCTGCTGCCCTTCACGCTGCGCCCGCAGGACGCGGACGCGCTCTATCGCGCCTCGGAGCTCGCGTTGTTCGATCACGGCGGGCCGAACGTGCTGCTGATCCCGCGCGATGCGGGCTCGACCGAAGCTTCCGCCAATGCGGCGGCGCGCGCGCTGGTGAGCGACGGCGCCGACATCATCATCGGCCCAGTGACGCGCGAAGGCGTGGCCGGCGCGGGCGCGGCGGTGCGCAATGAAAACATCCCGGTGGTGGGTTTTTCGTCAGACCGCACGGTGGGCGGCGACGGCATCTATCTTTTGAGCTTCCAGTTTGAGGATGAAATTTCGCGCATCGTCTCTTACGCGGCGGCGCAGAACATCCGCTCGATCGCGCTGCTCGCGCCGTCGAACGAATATGGCCGCCGCGTGGAGGCCACGCTGCGCGCCGAAGCGGGACAGCGCGGCGTCACCATCACCCAGGCGCGGCTTTACAACCGCAACGATGCGGAAGCCGGCGCGGCCGCAACAGCGCTGGCGCAAAGCCTCAGCACGCAACCCGCGCAAGGCATCCTGATCGCCGAGAACGGCTCGCCGCTGCGCGCGGTGGGCGCGGCGCTCGTGCAGGCGGGCGTGGATACGCGCCAGGTGCGCCTGATGGGCACCAGCGCCTGGCTGGGCGATGCGCAGCGCGAGCCTTCGCTGGCCGGCGGCTGGTTCGTGGCGCCCGATCCTTCCGCGCGCACCGATTTTGAGCGCCGCTACCAAAACCGCTTCTCGCGCGAGCCGACGCGGCTGGCGAGCCTTGCGTATGACGCGGTGGCGCTGGCCGCCCTGCTCTCGCGCGATGCGGGCGCGGCGGGCTTTAGCCGCCCGCGGATCGAAAGCGGCGATGGCTTCGCCGGCGCGGACGGGCTTTTCCGCTTCCGCTCCAATGGCGCGATCGAGCGCGGCTTGGCGATCATTCAGGTCGGCCAGAACACAACCACTGTGCTCGACGCCGCGCCGCGCCAATTCCCGCGCGGCGGCAGCTAATCCAGCAGCAGCATCTCCACGACGCGGTTGGTCAGCACGCGGCCCGCTTGGGTTAGGCTGATAGTTTCCCCGTCTGAATTGAGCAGGCCCCAATTGCAGGCTTGCGCGATGGCGGCGCGCTTGATCGGGCGCCCGCGCAGCAGCTCGACGCGCGCGAGCTCTACGCCCTCGGTGGTGCGCAGCCCCATGAGCATCATCTCATCGGCCCATTCCTCGGCCTTGAGCGCGGTTTCCTCGATCAGGCCAAGGCCGTTTTCGCGCACCGCGTCGATATAATCGGCGGGGCGGCGCTGGGCTTCGAGCGCAAGGCGCATGCCTTGATGCACCACGCGCCCGTGCGCGCCGGGGCCGACGCCAATCCACTCGCCGCTGCGCCAGTAAATAAGATTATGCGTTGAGCGCGCAGCATCCGCGCGCGCGTGGTTGGAAATTTCGTAGCCGGGAAAGCCGGCGGCGGCGCAAATCTCCTGCGTGGCTTCGTAGAGATCGGCGGCGGCTTCATCGTTCGGGGGATGCAAATGCCCACGCGCGAAGCGGCGCGCGAACGCGGTGTCCGGCTCGATCGTGAGCTGGTAGAGCGAGGCGTGCTCGATCGGCAGCTTGAGCGCCTCTGTAAGCTCGGCGCGCCATGCTTCTAGCCCCTGCCCTTCGCGCGCATAGATGAGATCAAACGAAACGCGCCGGCCGGTGCGCGCAGCGGCCTCAACCGCCTGCAGCGAAGCGGCTGCATCGTGGCGTCGGCCCAGCGCCTTCAGCGCCGCGTCATCAAACGCCTGCGCGCCGATGGAAAAACGATTGATCCCCGCTTGCGCTTGCTCAGCAAACAGCGCGCGATCTTCGGGATTGGCTTCCAGGGTAATTTCGCAATCGGGCGCGAGATCATATGCGCGCGCCGCGGCTTCGATCAGGAAGGCGATCTCCTCGCCGCGCAGCAGCGAGGGCGTGCCGCCGCCGAAGAAGATGCTTTGCGCGCTGCGCCGGCCGAAACGCGCGCCGTGCGCTGCGATGTCGGCCGCGATCGCTTCCAGCAAGGGGCGGTTTTCCGCGCCGCGCGCGCGATAGACGTTGAAATCGCAGTACGGGCAGATCGCCGCGCAATACGGCCAGTGCACATAAATGCCAAAGCCGCTCATTTGAGCGCCGCGAGCAATTTCTCGAACGCGCGCGCGCGATGCGTCAGCGGCAGTTTTTCCTCGTGGCCCATTTCGCCGAAGGTGCGCGTGTGGCCTTTGGGTTGAAACATCGGATCGTAGCCGAAGCCCTGGCCGCCGCGCGGCGGCCACACCACTTCGCCCAGAACTTCGCCCTCGAACACGTCCACCGCCCCGCCCGGCTCGGCCAACGCCAGCGCGCAGACGAAACGCCCGCCGCGATCGCTTGCCTGCTTTGCCTCCAGCGCCGCATGCACGCGCGCCATCGCGGCGGCGAAATCCTTTTTCGGCCCAGCCCAGCGCGCCGAGTACACCCCCGGATCGCCGCCGAGCGCGAACACCTCAAAGCCGCTGTCATCAGCCAGGGCCGGCAAGCCGGAAGCCGCCGCGGCGGCGCGCGCCTTCAGGGCAGCATTGCCGGTGAAGGTGGTCTCGGTCTCCTCCGGCTCGGGCAGGCCGAGACTGGCGGCGGAGATCGCCTCCACCCCCAACGGGGCCAGCAAAGCGGCGATTTCGCGGACTTTACCGGCATTGTGGCTGGCGACGACGAGGCGACCGGAGAGGCGGGGCATGGCGCGTGACACTTGTTTGACTTGGGCAAGGGCGGTCTATATCGTTTATCAATAAATCCCGACTAAGGTCGGGGTCGAAAGGTGACGTTCGCGCCATGAAGGTTCTCGGAAAAGGCTCCGTCGCGTCCCTGGTCGAGGTCGGGCTGACCATCGCCTGGGTCGTGCTTTGGATTGCGCTTGGCGCGCTCCTGCTGGGCGCGGCCGCCTATGCCGTCTTTATGACCTTGGTGGCGACCGGCGCGATCGACGCCGAAGCGATCGCCAGCGCCAGCGCCGCCAGCATCCGCGTCGAGGTCGCAGGCGCCAGCGCCTTCGAAGAATTGCGCTGGACCGATTGGCACATCATTTCGCTTGGGCTGCTCATTGCGCTCGTCTCGGTCTGCGGTTCGCTCGTTATCGTCTCGCGGCTGCGCAAATTGTTCGACAGCTTCCGCTCCAGCGAGCCGTTCCGCCGCGAGAACGCGATGCACCTGCGCGTGATCTGGATCACGATGGTGGTGATTGAGCTTTCCCGCTACGTGCTGATGGGCCTGTTCGGCGTGCTGCTGGCGGTGTTTGGCGTGCCCGCCTCGTTCGGCGCCGCCAGTTTCAGCATCGACGGCGACACCTTCATGACCTGGATGTCGATCCTCATTCTGATCGTTCTGGCTGAAGTCTTCCGCGAAGGCGCGCGCCTCAAGGAAGAGCAGGAGCTGACGATCTGATGGCGATCCGCGTCACTCTCGACCGCATCCTGCTGGAGCGCCGCATGTCGCTGACCGATCTCAGCGAGAAAGTCGGCGTGACTTTGGCCAATCTCTCGATCCTCAAAACCGGCAAGGCCAAAGCCATCCGCTTTTCGACGCTGACCGCGCTCTGCCGCGTGCTCGATTGCCAGCCGGGCGAGCTTTTGGCGTATGAGCCGAGCGAAGAAGACGCGCTGGAAGAAGCGGACGCCGATTAGGCCGGCGCGCCCACTTCCAGCCTGAAGCTTTCGATGTGCGGATCGTCCAGGGCCGCCGCGAAGATCAGATCGCTTTCGCCGAACAGCGCCAACTGGCGATCGCCCGCGTCGAACACGTAGCCTACATCCACGCGGTACGGCTCCGTCATCGTCAAGCGGCGCGGGTTGGCGAGCGTTTTGCCTGAAAGCCACGCTAAATCTAGCTTTTCCGCGCCCCAATCGCGGGCGATGGCCTTGAACGAATCCGGCTCTTGCGTGCGCAGATGGCCGAAGGCGGCTTCCAGCAGCGGCCCCTCGCCCACCACGATGTCGGTGGCGGCTTCAAAGCCGACCTCGACGTGAAACACCGCCCCGCTTTCGAAACGGATCTCCAGCGGATCGTCCTCATCGAACGGCGCATGCCCCACGCGCGCGATCTCTGCAACCGGGCCGGCCTCGGTGAGCGCCTGGATGCTCATGCGATCGCGGCGCGCTGCAATTCAAACAAGCGTCCGCAGCCGAGCTTGGCGAGGCGCATCAACTCGGCGAATTCTTCGTCGCTGAACGGGCGCTGCTCGCCGGTGGCCTGCAGCTCGATGATGCGGTTATCGCCTGAGAGCACGAAGTTCGCATCCGCCTCGGCATTGGAATCTTCGGCGTAATCGAGATCGAGCACGGGCGCGCCGCTGAACACGCCGCACGAAATCGCCGCCACTTGGCCGGTGATCGGGTTGGCTTTGATCACTTGTTCTTCCACCAGATACGCGCACGCTTTCGCGAGCGCGACCCAGGCGCCGGTGATGGCCGCAGTGCGGGTGCCGCCATCGGCCTGGATCACGTCGCAATCGAGCGTGATGGTGCGGTCGCCCAGCGCTTTGAGATCGATGACGGAGCGCAGGCTCCGCCCGATCAGGCGCTGGATTTCCTGCGTGCGCCCGCTCTGTTTGCCCGAAGCGGCCTCGCGCCGGCCGCGCGTGTGCGTGGCGCGCGGCAGCATGCCGTATTCGCCCGTCACCCAGCCGCGGCCCTGGCCCTTCAGCCAGCCGGGCACGCCCTGCTCGACGCTGGCGGTGCAGAGCACGTGCGTCTGCCCAAACTTGGCCAGGCACGAGCCCTCGGCGTAGCGCGAGACGGCGGTTTCAAGGCTGACATCGCGCAATTGGTCTGCGGCGCGGCCGGAGGGGCGCATGGGAACTCCTTGGGCCCGGTTGCTTTTATCGGTTTGTTAGGGAAAGTTAGGTCGATGCGGCCAAACTTTAATATAAAGCCCTATCCCCAGCCGGGCGCCGGGGCGCGATGGCCTTGGCCGAATTGGGCGGGCGAGTCGAGGCCCGCGCCGCTCATAGAATAGTTTGCCCCTGTTAGGCCGACTCGCCCTAAAACCTAGCGCATAGGCTTCCATAGGATTGTTAGGTCGATATGACCTAACATGACCAAACAAAGATATGCGCGCAGATCATAACCCCTACAATCCCGGTGCAGGCGTCCCTCCCCCGGAGCTCGCCGGCCGTGACGATCTGCTCGAGCAGGCGCGGGTGGCGATCGTGCGCGCCAGGGGCGGGCGCCAGGCCAAGAGCGCGATCATGCTGGGTCTGCGCGGCGTCGGCAAAACCGTGCTGCTCAATGCGCTCGAAGCCATCGCCGAAGACAATAATTGTCAGACCGCCCTGATCGAGATCGATCCGGAAAAGACCCTGGCCCAGCAGCTTGCGCCGCAGCTGCAGCACATCCTGCATCGGCTCGACCGCGTGAAGAAAGCCGGCGCCGATCTGCAAAAAGCCTTCGGCTCGCTGCGCGCGTTCGCGGCGATGTTCAAAGCCAGCGTCGGCGACATCGATTTCAGCCTCGCGGGCACGCCGGCCACCGGCGATCTGGCGATCGACCTCACCGATCTTTTCCTGGCCATCGCCGACGCCGCCAAGAAACGCGACAGCGCCATCGTGCTGCTGATCGATGAAATCCAATATTTGCAGAAAGGCGACCTCTCGGCGCTGATCATGGCGATGCACAAGATCAGCCAACGGCAATTGCCGCTGCTGCTGTTCGGCGCGGGCCTGCCGCAGCTGGCCAAGCTTGCCGGCGATGCGAAATCCTATGCGGAGCGCCTGTTCGATTATCCGCCGATCGGGCCCTTGGATGAAAAGAGCGCGCGCCTCGCGCTGGCCGCGCCGGCGGAGCGCGAAGGCGTGAAATACGCAAAGGACGCGCTCGATTACGTGGTGGAGCAAACCGGGCGCTATCCGTTCTTTCTGCAAGTGTGGGGCGCCCATTGCTGGGAGGCGGCGGAGAAATCGCCGATCAGCCTGGCCGACGCCAAGCAAGCCAGCGCCGCCGCCACCTCCGCGCTCGATGAAGGCATTTTCAAAGTGCGCCTGGCGCGCCTCACCGAACGCCAACGCGCCTATGCGCGGGCGATGGCGGAATTTGGCCCGGAGCCAGTCAATTCCTCCGACGTCGCCAACGCGCTGAAACTCACGCTCAGCCAAGCCGCGCCGATCCGCGACGAGTTGATCAAGAAAGGCATGGCCTATTCGCCCGAACGGGGCCTGATCGGCTTCACCGTGCCAAAGTTCGACGAATTCATGCGCCGCGCCCTGCCGGCCAAGGCCAAGCGCTAGGCGCGGCGCGGCCTTGCGCAGGACCGCCGCTTCGCTAGGTAAAGGCCATGGGCCAGCCCCCCTCTCCCGCCGATCTTTCCGCGCTCGACGCCCGCGCGCGCGCGATTTTCCGCGAGATCGTCGAGAGCTATCTCACCACCGGCGAGCCGGTGGGCTCGCGCACGCTTTCGCGCATTGGCGGGGTGGCGCTTTCGCCCGCCTCGATCCGCAACACCATGGCCGACCTTGCCGCGCTGGGCCTGCTGGAAGCGCCGCACGCGATGGCCGGGCGCCGGCCGACGCAGCTGGGCCTGCGCTTCTTCGTCGATAGCCTGCTGCAGCTGGGCGATCTGGCCGAGGATGAGAAGCGCGAGATCGATGCGCGCATCGCCAGCGCCGGCTCCAACCCGCAGGACGTGATCGGGGCTGCGTCCGAATTGCTTTCGGGCCTGGCCGGCGGCGCGGGCCTCGTCACCACGCCCGAACGGGAGGCGCCGGTGCGCCATGCCGAGATCGTCGCCATTGGGCCGGGCCAAGCGCTGCTGGTGCTGGTGTTTGATGACAACCAGATCGAAAACCGCGTGCTGCAAGTGCCGGCCGATGTCGCGCCCTCGGCTCTGGCCGAGGCGGCTAATTATCTGAACGCGCGTTTCAAAGGCAAAACCCTGGCCGAAGCGCGCGCCGCCGCGAGCCAGGCGCTGGCGCAAGATCGCGCCGCGCTGGATCAGGCGGCGGCCAAGCTGGTTGAGAGCGGGCTGGTGGAGTGGTCGGGCGAAGACCCCACCATGGGCCGCTCGCTGATCGTGCGCGGGCGCGCCAATCTGCTGCACGACCACGAGGCCGCGGCCGATCTGGAGCTGGCGCGGCGGCTGTTCGACGACCTGGAAAAGACCCGCGAACTGATCGAGGTGCTCGACATGGCCAAGGCCGGCGAGGCGGTGCGCGTGTTTATCGGCTCGGAAAACCCGCTTTTTTCGCTCTCGGGGTCGAGTCTGATCGTGGCCCCCTATATGAACGCGGAAAGAAGGGTGGTCGGCGCGCTGGGCGTGATCGGGCCAACCCGCGTGAACTACGCCCGGGTGATCCCGGTCGTTGATTATACCGCCCGCGTGGTCGGACGCGTGCTCGACGGGCGCGGCGATGAGGCAAAGAGGAAGTAATGACGAACGAGAACGACGCGAGCCAAGCGCCTGAAGCAGAACCCGGCGAAGCCATCAACGCCGCCTATTTCGAAGCCGAGCTGGCCAAAGCCAAAGACGAAACCCTGCGCGCGCTGGCCGAAGTGGAAAACACCCGCCGCCGCGCCGAGCGCCAGGCGCAAGAAGCGCGCCTCTACGGGATCGACCGGTTCGCGCAGGATTTGCTGCCGGTGGCCGATACGCTGTCGCGCGCGCTGGCCGCGGCGCCCGAAGGCTGGCGCGAAAGCGGCGATGAGACGCTGCGCAATTTGCTCACCGGGCTGGAACTGACCGAGCGCGCGCTGCTGGACGCCTTTGCGCGCCACGGCCTCAAGCGCGTGGGCGAAAAGGGCGAAGTGTTCGATCCCAAGCTGCACCAAGCCGTCGCCCAGGCGCCCTCCCCGCTGCCGACCGGGCAAATTTTTGAGGTCATGCAGCCTGGATATGTGCTTGCGGATCGCACCCTAAGGGCGGCAATGGTGGGCGTATCGGCCGGCCCCGGCGAGGGGCAGAAGGTCGATGTTCAAGTCTAGCTATGCCTTGGGCGTGAGGGCGCCCGGCAAGAATGCGCGCGTTGGGCCGGAATTCGCCTCGTTTCGGCTCTACCGCCGCCATGACAAAACTGTAACCATCGAGGGCGCGGTCAGGGATCGCGGTTGAGGAGACGAGCATGCGGGGAAAATTGATGTTCGGCGCTGCGAGCGCCGCGTTGTTGGCGTTTGCGTTCACCGCACCGGCCGCCGCGCAAGAGGCTGATCCAGCCGCCGATGCATCCACCCAAGCCCGCCTCACGCTCGATCAGCCGGTCAACGGCGCGATCGATCCCGCCGGCGACGGCGATTGGTATCGCCTCAGCGTCAGCCAGGGCCAGCGCTACACGATCACGCTCAACGCCGCGCAAAGCGAAGGCGAAGGCGCGCTCGATCCGATGCTGGGTCTCTATGATTCCTCGGGCGAACAGATCGGTTTCAACGACGATGCCGGCGGCACGCTGAATTCGCAACTTTCATTCGCGCCGAGCGCGAGCGGCGACGTGTTCATCGAAGCACGCGCCTTCGCCGACGCCAGCACCGGCGCCTACACGCTCGCCGCCAGCGCCACCGTGCTGCCGCCGGACGATGCGGGCAATGATGCGGGCACGCGCGCGCGCATCCGCGCCGGCCAGCCGGTGAATGGCGCGCTGGAATATGAGGGCGACGCCGATTGGTATCGCTTCGAGGCGCGCTCGGGCTATTCGTACCGCGTGACCTTGGTCGGCGCGGAGGGCGCGGAGACGCCGCTAGGCGACCCTCTGCTCATGGTGATGAACGACGCGGGCGATCAGATTGCCTACAACGACGATGATGACGGGCTGAATTCCGGCCTCGACTTCACCGTGAACCGCAGCGGGCGCGTGTTCATCGTCGCCGGCGCCTTCGCCGACGCGTATGCCGGCGCCTACACGCTGAACGTCGAATCCACGCGCCTGCCGCCCGACCCGGCCTCGGCCGATATCTACACACGCGCGCGCGTGAACGCCGGGCAAAGCGTTGAAGGCGCAATCGATTATGCGGGCGATCGCGATTGGCATCGCATCCGCCTCACGGCGGGGCAAACCTATCGCTTTGCGCTGAACAGCACCGGGGAATCGCCGCTGAGCGACCCCTATCTGCGCCTCTACAATGCGCGCGGCGATGAAGTCGCGGCCGATGATGACGGCGGCGGCGATCTGAACGCGCTGCTGGAATACACCGCCGAGACCACCGGCAATTATTTCGTGGAGGCCGGCGCCTTCGCCGATAGCGGCACGGGCGGCTACACGCTCCAAGCGCGCGAGGGCGACATCCCGGGCGACGCGAGCACCGACATGCGCCTCGCCCCCGAGGGAGATTACCGCGAAGGCGTGCTCTCCCCCGCGGGCGACCGCGATTGGTATCGCCTCGACCTCAACGAAGGCGATGCCGTGCGCATCGCGCTCAGCTCCATCGTGATGGACGATTACGATCCGATGATCGTGCTCTACGACGCGGCCGGCCAGGAAATCACCCGCGATGACGATGGCGGCGAAGGGCTCAATTCGTGGCTGGAATTCCAGGCGCGCGCGAGCGGCGCCTATTACGTGGAAGTGCGCGGCTTCGGCGAGGATTCGCAGGGCCGCTACGCGCTGATGCTGTCGCCCGGCGAAATCAGCGATAGCGCCGATACGAACGAAATGCTCGCCACCAATGGCGACGGACGCTTCAGCACGATCGGCGAAGTGGGCGATGTGGATTGGTTCGCCATCGACCTGGTGGAAGGCCGCGCCTATCGCTTCGCAGCGGAAGGCGCCGGCGAAACGCCGCTCGCAGATCCGATGCTCACGCTCTATGACGCCACCGGCCAAGAGGTTGCGGCCGATGACGATGGCGGCCCCGGCGCCAACCCTTATCTCAGCTTCGCCTCCCCCACCGGCGGGCCGCACTTCCTGGCGGTTTCCGGCTTCGGGGACTCCACCGGCGGCTATTATGTGCGCGGCCTCGACACCGACGTGCCGGGCCACATCTACACCGATGAATTGCTCGACGCCGCCAATGGCGACGAGCGCGCCAGCCGCATCGATATCCCGGGCGATCTGGATTATTTCCGCGTCGAGCTTGAAGCGGGCGTGCGTTACGAGGTCCGCATCAGCGGCCAAGGCCCGCACGCGCTGGCGCGCCCGGCGGTGAGGCTGATGGACGAGGAAAACAACAGCGTCGCCAACGGCTCAGGCCGTACGCCGAGCTTGCGCTTCACGCCCAGCGAAAACGGCTTTTACTACGTTCAGGCGAGTGGGCTTGGCGGCGCGACGGGTTCGTATCAGGTTTCCATCGTGCGCCGCTAAAGGCCGGGGGACGCACGCGGGCGGCGGCGCTGGACAAGAGCGCCGCCGCTTTTCTTTTGCGCTTACGACAAGTTTTTCAGCCGATCCCCGCCCTGGCGGCCCAGCATCCAGCCCGGATATTCCGGCTTCAGCGCCGAAACCTGATCGAGTTTCGCCATATCTTCGGCTGAGAGCTCCACCTTCGCGGCGGCGATATTGTCGCTCAGCTGCGCTTCGGTTTTGGCGCCGATGATCACGCTGGTGACGTGCTTCTGGTGAAGCAGCCAGGACAGCGCGATCTGCGCGACGGAAACGCCGCGCGCTTCTGCGATCGGCCGCATCACATCGATAATGTCGAACGCCTTGTCCTTATCCACGGGCGGGAAATCGAATACGGCGCGACGCGCATCGTTCGGCCCGCCGTCGCGCGTGAATTTGCCCGAAAGGAAGCCGCCGGCGAGCGGGCTCCACGGCAAAATGGCGAGGTTCTCATGCTGCGCCAGCGGCGCGACCTCGCGTTCCAGATCGCGCCCGGCGATGGAATAATACATTTGCGCGGATTCAAACCGCGCCAGCCCTTCGCGCGCGGAAACGCCCAGCGCGGTGGCGATCTGCCAGGCGGCGTAATTGCACAGCCCGATGTAGCGCGCGCGGCCGGAAGAGACGACTTCATCCAAAGCCCGCAGCGTTTCTTCCAGCGGAGTCGCGGGATCGAACGCATGCACCTGATAGAGATCGATGTAATCGAGGCCGAGGCGTTCCAGGCTCGCGTCGATAGAATCAAAAATGTGCTTGCGCGAGAGGCCCCAGAGATTGGTGTTGGCGTAGCGGCGCTGCGCTTCGGGGCTGGCCTTGGCCTCCTGCCCCGGGACCACGTCCGTCATGCGGCCGAACACTTTGGTGGCGATCACCAATTCGTCGCGCGGCAAGCCTTTGATGGCTTGGCCGACCAGCCGCTCGGACATGCCGTTGGCGTAGACATTCGCCGTGTCGACGAAGGTGACGCCCTGGTCGAACGCGGCGGTGACCAATTTGGCCGCCGCCTCCTGCTCCAGCGCGCCGATCACGCGCCACATCCCCGCGGCCCCACCGAACGTCATGGCGCCGAGGCAGATTTCAGAAACGGCAAGGCCGGTGCGGCCGAGTTTGCGATAGCGCATGATCGATCCTTTGGGCCAAAGACCCCGCTGATGAAGTTCGTGTTCTACGCCACGCCATTCGCGCGGAACCACGCAAGGCAGCGCGCCCAGCCGTCGGCGGCCGCATCGGCCTTGTAGCTTTCGCGATAATCGGCGTGGAAGCCATGATCGGCGCCGGGATAGACGACGATTTCGGAATTGGTCGGGTTGCCCACCGCGCTCAGCGCCGCGCGCATTTGCTCGACCGTGTCGAGCGGAATGCCGCGATCGTTTTCTGCGTACAGGCCAAGCACCGGCGCCTGCAAATTCGCCGCGACATTCACCGGCCAAGGCCGGCCCGGCTCAAAACCAAAACCGTCCGCGGGTGGGGGCGCGAGACGACCATACCAAGCGACGCCCGCTTTGATCTGGCGGAAACGCGCCGCCGCCATCCAGGTGACGGCCCCGCCCCAGCAGAAGCCTGTGATGCCGATCGCACGGTCGCGCACGAAGCGCTGATCGGCCAGCCAATCCAGCGCACCCGCGGTGTCGCCCATCACCTGCTCGTAGGTGGCGGCCGCGACGATCTGGCGGATCTGCGCAAAATCGGTGAGCGGCGCGGGATCGCCCGCGCGGTCGAAATAATCGGGCGCGATGGCGACGTAGCCTTCGCGCGCGAACCGGCGGCAGACATCCTTGATGTAATCGTGGATGCCGAAAATCTCGTTCACGACGATCACCGCGCCATGCGCTTCGCGATCGTTCGGGCGCGCCACATAGGCCGGCAGCTGATAGCCGCCCGCGCCAGGCACATGCACATCGCCAATGATCAGCTCGTCCGCCGGCGTCTGCACCGGGCTGGCGCACGAGGAGAGCGCGGCGGTGGCGTAGCCGCTGAAAAACAGCGAGGCGGCGATGGTGCGGCGGCTCGGCGCCAGATTGCCCTCGGGTGTGTCCAGACGCATTGCGATAAGCTCCCCTGTTCCAGCGGCGTTCGCCCTTGCCCAAACACATGGTTCGGGCGCAGGCTTCTGGCCAGCAAATTCTCGGGGGAGTTCATGCGTCTGATCGCTTTGGCGGCGTGCGCCGCGCTGTTCGCAACTGCGGGGGCGGCCCACGCCGCGGCCCTGCCCTTCAATCCGGAGGACGCCACCCGCGCCTGGCTCGCCACCATGGGGGCGGAGGCGACGGCCAAATCCAATTCGTATTTCGAGGGTGGCTACGTGATCGGCGTTGTCAGCACGCTGGTTTCGGTGGGCGTGGCGGCGCTGTTCTTGCTGCTGGGCTGGGCCAAGGGCGTGCGCGCCTGGCTTGAACGCAAGGTGAAATTCTTCCCGCTGGTCGCGCTTGGCACGTCGTTTTTCTACATCCTCGTGTCGTCGCTGCTCACCTTCCCGCTCTCTTATTATGTCGGCTTCGTGCGCGAGCATCGCTTCGATCTCTCGACGCAAACCTTGCCGCAATGGCTGAGCGAACAGGCAACCGGCTTGGCGCTTGGCCTCGTGCTCGGCTCGATCTTCCTGACGCTGCTCTATCTGATCGTGCGCGCGGCGAAGAATACGTGGTGGGTGTGGGGCTCGGGGGTGGCGATCGTGTTCGCGGCGGTGATGAGCATGCTCTTCCCCGTTTTCATCGCGCCAATGTTCAACACCTATACGCCGATGGCCGAGAGCGAATTGCGCGACGACATCTTGGCCATGGCGCAAGCCAATGGCGTGCCGGCGACGGACGTGATGGTCTATGACCGCTCACGCCAAACCAATTCAATCAGCGCAAATGTATCCGGCTTTGGCCCCACCACGCGCATCTCGCTGGCCGATACGCTGCTGGAGCGCGGCAGCCCCGAAGCGGTGAAGGCCGTGATGGCGCATGAAATCGGCCATTACGTGCTGCGCCACAACGTGTCGGGCCTGATTTTCAGCGCCATGCTGATCCTGTTCAGCTTTGCAATGGTGCATTTCTCGTTCCGCGCGCTGGCCAAGAATGAGCGCTGGGGCATTCGCGACATCGCCGATCCCGCAGGCTTGCCGCTGATCATGGGCATCCTCGCGGTGCTGGGCATCGTCACCGGGCCGCTGCA
>DAOMPU010000011.1:0-22538 GCA_035444925.1 Terricaulis sp.
TCGCCGTTGAGGCGCGCGTTGAACGAGGGATACATGCTCGCTTCCACGCCGATGATGGTGATGTCCGGCTTGATCGCCTTGGCCGCCACGCTCATGCCGGCGATCAGCCCGCCGCCGCCGATCGGGATGACAAGCATGTCGAGATCGGGCGCATCTTCCAGCATCTCAATGGCCGTGGTGCCTTGGCCGATCATCACTTCAATGTCGTTGAAGGGATGCACGAACACGAGGTTCTTTTGCTCGCGTAGCTTAAGGGCGTGGGCGTAGGCGTCATCGAAGGTTTCGCCTTCCAGCACGATGGTCGCGCCGCGGGCACGCGTTTGCTCAACCTTCACGTTCGGCGTGGCCTTGGGCATCACGATCGTGGTCGGCACGCCGAGCTCGCGCGCGTGATGAGCCAGCGCTTGCGCGTGGTTGCCGGCCGAGGCGGCGATCACGCCGCGCTTCTTTTCCTGCTCGGAGAGCTGCAGCAGCTTGTTGAGCGCGCCGCGCTCCTTGAAGGCGGCGGTGTATTGGTTGTTCTCATATTTGATCCAGACTTCGGCCCCGCTGAGCTCAGAAAGCGCGCGCGAGCGGCGCATCGGCGTGCGGCCCACGCGGCCGTCAAGGCGCTTGGCGGCGGCGCGGATGGCCTCGATGGTGACGGCGAGGCGCGGATCGGGGGCGGTTTGGTCTGGCATGAGCTTACGCGGCGCGACCCTATCGGCGGGCGCGGGTAAACTCAACGGCGCTTCATGCCGCCAAGGCGCGCGCCATGTCGCGTTTGCGCATGGCTTTGCCGGGAAGGGCCGCGAGTGCTGGGGCAGGCAGGCGCTCCACGCCCGCGCGCACCGCATAGAGCCCGCCGCGCACCGCGCCGGAGAAGGAGCCGCCCGATGCGACGCCCCAATCCAGCATGCGCTGCGTGGTGGCGAGCTGGCGCTTGTAGCGATAATCGCCCGGGCCGAAATCGACTTCCGCGAGGCCGTGCTCGCCGGCCCAGCCGATCACCCAGCGCGCCAGCTGCACGCCGGGAGAGGCGGCCTCGAACGCATCGTCATGGGCGATGATCCACATATAAAGCGTGCGCTCGCCCGCGAGGCAGAAATTGGCGGCGGCCAGGCGCCCATCGATATGCATGGTGAAGAGGCGGCCCGCAAAGTGCGGTGCGCGCGCAGCAAAGCACGCGTCGATCACTTGGCGCACCCAAGGCGTATCCCAAATCGCGGGTTGGCCGGTAGCTTTTAGCTGGGCGCCCTTCCAGGCGAGCAAGGTTTCAAAATCGGCGCGATCGGTGGAGACGCCAAATTCAACGTGCTGCGCGCGCTCCAGCTTGCGCAATTTCTTGTCGGTTTGGCGCACGAACTCGGCGCGCTTCACGCGCAGCGCGGCCTCGTAGAGATCGCGCCCGCCGAAGGTTTCAGCCACCCAGGCGCCTTCGCTGTGTGCGGGCTTGAACAGGGTTTGGCCTGTGGGCGCGTGCGTGAAATCGATGCGGCCCACATTGAGCGCGCGGCAAAGCGCGCCGGCGCTGACCTTCACGCCCGCTTCGCTCACCAGGCCCTGCGTATCCGCGATCGGGGCGCCGAGGCCCATGGCGGAGAAGCGCGAAAGCCGCTGCGCGCCCAGAAAGCCGCGCCCGCCATCGATCACGCACACGCGCGCGTCGGCCCGGGCCGCGCCCACGGCGCGGGCCCAATCGGGGGAGAGGTAGGGGCTGGCCAGCGCACAATCCGCGCGCTGATGGGCGCGCCAAAGCGCGGCCAGATCATCGCCCATATCCTTCGGGTGTATCGTTTCGATACGCACGAACCCGCCCTCCTTAAATCGCCCCAGAGGCGAAGCAAGGAGCGCGCCTTTTGATTGCGCATCATCCGAAGAACCGGAATCCACTTCTTCGGATGATGCGCTACCGGCGCGGCGGGGGTTTGACCGGCCCTACCGCGGAGGCGGCGTTCACCCGCCAGCCAGTGCGCCCGGCGGCGAAATTCTCGACGCTGGCGGCAAAATTGTTGGCGCTGACGGCGATGTAGATGAACGGCCCGTTCGGATTGGCGCGGAAGCTGGAATCGACGCCCACAACGTCAAACCTATCGCCGTTGCGCACCAGGAAGGCCGAGCCGGAATCGCCGCGGGTCGTATCGCATTCATGCGCGAAGGTATGATCGGGATAAACGCGCACGATGCGGCAGGAGAGATTGCCGGAGAGATGCTCGCCCGTATCCCATGAATAGCCGGCCTGCATCAGCTCCGCGCCCGGCGCGGCGGCGCCATCGGCGGTGAGGCTGCGCACGCCCGCGTGGCCGACGACATCGCCCAGGCGCCGGTCGAGCCGCAGCAGCGCCCAGTCCAGGCCGTCGATCTCGTCGCTCGAGGTGAAGCGTTGATAATTGAAGCGCGGGCTGATCAGATAGGCGGTGATTGCGGCGCTATGGGCGCCGTCCGCGGTGGTGAAGCGGCCTGCGGCGTTGAGGCCGCGCCCGCCATGCAGGCAATGCGCGGCGGTGACGATCACATTCGGCGCGATCAGCGTCGCCGTGCAGCGTTCGCCGGTGGTCATGGCCAGCTGGCCCATGAAGCGCCAGGGCGCCTGGTTCACGTCCACCAGCACGCGGTCGTCATTTCCGAAGAAATGGTCGTAGATGGTCGTGGGCCGGGCGCGGCCGTGGCAATCGCTGCGGTCCGTGCCCGCCGTGCAGGCGCCGTCGCCCTGGCCCTGGACTTCGCACACGCCGTTGAAGGCGGTGGCGCAGCTGTCGTCCTGATTGCGCATCCAGGCGATGTCGCCGCAATCGGTGCGGTCCGTGCCGGCGTCGCAGGCGCCGGTGCCGAAATTGGGCTCGTCGCACTCGCCGTCATGGGCCCAGCGGCAGCTATCGTCATCTTCGCCCGCACTTGGCGCGGGCGTGGCGGCCGCGGCGGTTTGCTTTTGCGTGGGCTTCCAGCCGTGCGCGGGGGCGAGATCGGCGGCCTGCGCGAAAATCATGCATGCCGCAATGGTCGCCGCTGCTGCAAAAATCCGCATGAAACTCCCCTCCGCGCGAGCCGAGCCTAGCCTGCGCCGGGGCGGTGCGGAAGCGGGGGAAAGCGGCGGCCGGCGCTTGAATTTGGGGCGCCGCTCTGAAACAAGCGCGCATGCCCGCGCCCGTGCTCCACATCGGCAACAAGAATTATTCTTCCTGGTCGATGCGGCCGTGGCTGGCGTTGAAATGGGGCGGCGTTGCGTTTGAAGAAAACGTCATTGCGCTGGGCGGGCAGGGCTATGGCCAATCGCAAATCGCCGAAGTGCGCGCAGTATCGCCAAGCGGGCGCGTGCCGGCGCTGCGCGTGGGCGATGTGGTGATCCACGAAAGCCTGGCGATCTGCGAATGGGCGGCCGAGCAGGCGCCGGATTTATGGCCGAAGGATACATTGGCGCGGGCTGAAGCGCGCGCGGCGGCGTGTGAAATGCATGCGGGCTTTTTTGCGCTGCGCCGCGATCTTTCGATGAATGTGCGCCGCCGCTTGGAGGCCGAGCCCGATTGGCCGGCGGACACGCGCGCCGATCTTCAGCAGCTGTTCGAGACCTGGGCGCGGCTGCTGGAGAAAAGCGGCGGGCCGTTTTTGTTTGGCGCGCGCTCGATCGCCGATGCGATGTTCGCGCCGATCGCCTCGCGCCTGCGCACCTACGCCGTGGCCGCGCCTGATCGTGTGCGCGCCTATTGCAACGCCATTTTCGCTGACGCTGCTTTCCAGGAATGGGAGCGCGCGGCGCATGCGGAAACCTGGATCATCGAAGAAACGGAAGCGCTTTACAGATGAAGAAAACTCTCGTGCTCGCCTTCGCGGCGCTGCTGCTGGCGGCGTGCAACAATACGTCCAGCGTCGTGCGTGAAATTGAATCAGCCGAGGCCGAAGAGGCCGCAAAGGAGGAAGCCGGCGTGAACCTTGAAGAGCCGCAAACGCTGCCCTCCGGCCTTGTGCTGCAATTCCGCCGCCGTGGGCCGGATCAATCCCTGGCCCAGCCCACGCTCGATGCGCACGTGCTGGTGCATTACGAGGGCGCGCTGGCTGAGAACGGCCAGGTGTTCGATAGCTCCTTCGCGCGGCGTGAGCCGGCGGAGTTTCCACTGCGCGCCGTGGTGCCCGGCTTCTCCGAAGCGATCACGCACATGCGCCCGGGCGATGAAGTGCTCGCCACCTTCCCGGCGGAGCTGGGCTATGGCGCCGAGGGGCGCCCGCCGCGTATTCCGGAGAATTCCGCGCTGCGCTTCCGCATCCGCCTTCTGGCGTTCCAAACGGCGGACGGCCAGATCGTGGGCAACCCGCAGGAATAGGGTGGCGGCGCTCACCACCACGCGCGCGATCCTCGAACGCCTGATCGCGTTCGACACGACGTCGCGCAATTCGAACCTCGAATTGATCGCGTGGGTGGAAGAATATCTGCATGCGCGCGCGATCGCCTCGAAGCGGGTGATGAACGCCGATGGCGCGAAAGCCAATCTCTATGCCGCGATCGGCCCGCAGGCCGAGGGCGGGGTGGTGCTTTCGGGCCATACGGACGTGGTGCCCGTGGACGGCCAGCCATGGACGAGTGATCCGTTCGTGCTGACGCAAAAGGGCGAGAAGCTTTACGGGCGCGGCGTGGCCGACATGAAAAGCTTTCTCGCGCTTGCGTTGGCGCATTTGGACGAAGCGCTGGCCGCGCCGCTGAAGAAGCCGATCTTGCTGGCGTTTTCGTATGACGAGGAAGTTGGCTGCCTTGGCGCGCCCAGCATGATCGCGGAGATGGCGCAGCTTTCGCCCAAGCCCGGCGCGGTGATCGTGGGCGAGCCTACCAGCATGAAAGTGATCTCCGCGCACAAGGGCATCCGCTCGTTCTGGGTGGAAGTCATCGGCCGCGAGGCGCATTCGAGCCTGCCGCACCACGGCGTATCCGCTGTGATGGAAGCGCTGAAGCTGATGCAATTGGTGGCCGACATGGCCGCCGAAGCGGGCGCGGCGGCGCACGCGCACTTCGATCCGCCAGGGCCGACCATGACGATCGGGCTGATCGAAGGCGGCACGGCGCTGAACATTCTGGCGCGGCGCTGCCGCTTCGGCTGGGATTTACGCGCGCCCACGCAAAGCGAGGGCGATGCGATCGAAGCGCGCTTCCGCGCGGCGGCGGCGAAGCTGGACGGCGAGATCAAAGCGCGCGCGCCCGAAGGCGGCGTCACGATCACGCGCCGCTCGATGACGCCGGGGCTCGAAATGAGGCCAGACAGCGCGGCGGAAACGCTCGCGCGTGCGCTCACCGGCGATAACGAAACGCGCGCCGCCGCCTATGCGGCCGAGGCGGGGCTGTTCCAACAGGCAGGCCTGCCGGCGGTGCTGTGCGGGCCGGGCTCGATCGAGCAAGCGCACCAGCCGGATGAATGGATCGAAATCGCGCAGATCGAAGCAGGCGCGCGGTTTATGCAAAGGCTGATCGCGCGGCTGAGCGAATGAAGCCGGCGGTCCGCTACATCTTCCGCAGCGCCTCGCGCGCGGCGCTCGCTGCGGCTTCATTCGCATACGCCACCAGCCCGCGGATCAGGAAGCCGTCCGTGCGTTCGCCATAGATCAGCGGCGCGCCGCTGAGGCGCATCACGCCGCCGCCCGCGGCGTTCAAGATGGCGTGGCCGGCTGCGGAATCCCACTCGTTCATATCGCCAAAGCGCGGATAGAGATCGGCGGCGCCTTCGGCCACGCGGCAGAATTTGATCGAAGAGGAGGCATCGTCCTGGCTGCACGCGCCCAGCGCGGCGGCGAACGCCTTGGCTTCGTGCGTGCGCCCGAAGGTGCGCGAGGCGACGATGCGCCAGCCATCACCTTGCTTGCCGCTGGCGGCGATGGGTTCAAACGCGATCGGCGCATCGGCGTCTAAGCTCACGCGCGCACGCAACGCGCGGCCAGGCTCGCCAGCGTAGAGCGCGCCGTCTGTTGGAGAAAGCACGACGCCCATGCTGGCCGCGCCGTGTTCGATCAGGCCGATGTTCACGGTGAATTCATCGCCGCCCTTGGCGAAGCCGCGCGTGCCGTCAAGCGGATCAACGCAGAAATAGCGATCAGAGGTATCAGGGATGCGCCCGGCTGCGGCGGCTTCTTCACCCAGCATGGGAATACTTGGCGCAAGCGCAGCGAGACCTTGCTCGATAATAGCTTCAGCGCGCTGATCGGCGATGGTGACGATCGAGCCGTCGCCCTTGGTCATCGCTTCAAAGCCGGCGGCACGCACGGCCATGATCTCTGCGCCCGCTGTGATGGCGAGGCGTGCGAGGGCTTCAAGGCTGGGGCGTACGTTCATGTGGCGGATAACGCACGGCGCGCGGCTTTAGTCCAGCGTTTCAGGCGTGTTGCGTGCAAGCTCATCCAACCACGTCGCCGCGCTTGCGTCGCTTGGCGCGCGCCAATCGCCGCGCGGGGAGAGCGCGCCGCCGGACGTGAGCTTCGGCCCGTTCGGCACGGCGGAGCGCTTGTATTGGTTGGCGAAGAAGCGCTTGAGGAAAACGCCTAGCCAATGTTTGAGATCGGCGTACGTATATTTTTCACCCCAGGCCGCGTGCGCGAGGAACAGGATTTTGCTCGGCGCCATGCCGTAGCGCGTCAGCCAATAAAGATTGAAATCCTGCAATTCGTAGGGGCCGACCACGGCCTCTGTGCTTTGCGGCGCCGCGCCTGGGATCAGTTCGGGGCTGATTTCGCCGGCGAGCACGTCGAGCAGGGTTTGCGAGGCGGCGGCGTCGAACAGCTGCTGCTCGGCCACCCAGCGGATCAGATATTGGATCAACGTCTTCGGCGCGCCGCCATTGACGTTGTAATGGGACATATGATCGCCCACGCCATAGGTGCACCAGCCGAGCGCGAGTTCGGAGAGATCGCCGGTGCCGATCACGAACCCGCCTTCCTTGTTGGCGAGGCGGAAGAGGTAATCGGTGCGCAAGCCCGCCTGCACGTTTTCGTAGGCGACATCGTACACCGGCTCGCCGCGCGCGGCGGGGTGGTCGAGGTCTTCCAGCATGCGCTGCGCCAAAGGCTCGATCGAAACTTCACGCGCGTCGATCTTCAGCGCGCGCATCAATGCCCAGGCGTTGGCCTTGCTGGCGTCGCTGGTGGCGAAGCCGGGCATGGTGACGCCGATGATGTTTTCGCGCGGCAGGCCGATGAGATCGAACGCGCGCGCGGCGACGATCAGCGCATGCGTGGAATCAATGCCGCCGGACACGCCGATGACGACGCGCTGGGCGCCGGTGGCTTCGAGGCGCTTGGCGAGGCCGGAAACCTGGATGTTGTAGGCTTCGAAGCAATCTTGATGGCGGCGCGTCAGATCATCCGGCACGAACGGGAAGCGATCCAGGGCGCGCTGCAGCTTCAAGGCGCTCTTGGGGGCGCCGAGATTGAACGGGATGGCGGTGAAGCCGCCGATGCGCGCGCCATGTTCGCGCACGCTGTCGCGGAAATTGGAGACGCGGCGGCGCTCCTGCGCGATGCGCTGCACGTCCACGTCCGCGATCACCAGTTTCGGCGCGCGCGCGAAGCGTTCGCCTTCGGCGATTTTTTCGCCGAGTTCAAACGCGATCACTTGGCCGTCCCAGGCAAGGTCCGTGGTGCTTTCGCCCGCGCCCGCCGCGGCGAACACATAGGCCGCCGCCGCGCGGCGCGATTGCGAATTGCAAAGGATGGCGCGGTCTTCCGCCTTGCCGATCGTGACGTTCGAGGCCGAAAGGTTGAGCAGCACCGTCGCGCCCGCCAGCGCCGCGAAAGAGGAGGGCGGGATCGGCGCCCAGAAATCTTCGCACACCTCGGCATGAAACACGAAGTCGCGCACGTCTTGCGCAGCGAACAGGAGATCGGCGCCGAACGGCGCTTCATCACCCGCCACCTGGATCACGCCATGCGCGCTATCGGCGGCGCAAGCGAAATGGCGCTTCTCGTAATATTCGCGGTAGTTCGGCAGGTAGCTCTTGGGCACGACGCCCATGATCTCGCCGCGCCCGATCACCACGGCGCAATTGTAAAGCGCCCCGGCCAGGCGCAGCGGCGCACCGACGACCAGGATCGGAAATAGCTTGGCGCTCTCTTCGCGCAGGCGCGCCAGCGCGGCTTCCACAGCGTCCAGCAGGGCGTCCTGCATCAAGAGATCGTCGATGGCGTAGCCGGTGAGCGAGAGCTCCGGCGTCAGCAGCAGGGCGGCCTTGGCGGCGTCGGCCTCGCGGGCGAAGGCGAGGATCGCCTCAGCGTTGGCGGCGGGCTCGGCCGGGCGCACCAGCGGCGCGCAGGCGGCCACGCGCACGAAGCCGTGCGTGTAGAGCGAGCCGAACCCCGGTCCGCCCTTTCCAGTCGCCGATTTGCGCGAAACCATGAAGCGACCTTACCAGCTTATGCTCACTAAGACCATAAGAGGCAGGGTTAATCGTCCTCGCGCTCCAGATCGACGCGGTCGTCATAGCCCTTGTTGGCCGAGTGAAAGACAAGCGCCATCAGCCCGGCGCCGAGCGCCAGCGAAATGATTGTGCCGAGCGCCAGCGCGATCCAGCCATGGATGCTCATGGCTGAGCTATCCCAGCCCGTTAGCGCCCCAAACATGACGACGGCCAGAATGCCGCCCAGCGAAATGGTGAGCAGAAAGACCTTCATGGCGAGAATGTGGTGCGCGCCGCGCCGACGCGCCAGCGCCATCAGCGCCGCGCGGCGTTTTGCCCGAACCCGTTACCGGGTGCAGAAGCTTGGCATGCTCACCGCCGCGCCGGCCGTGCGCTGACGCCATTGGCCGGCCTCGTCGCGATAATGCTCGCCCACGGCGATGCGGCCCTGGAACACTTCGCACGCGACCGCGGCGGCCATTTCGTTGACGCTGGCCCCGCGCTCGGTGGCGCGCTGGGTGTAGAGCGCGCGGCGGCGGATGTTGTTTTGATCAACACGCGCGCGCACGTCGGCCGAGACGGACGCGCCGGGCACGACGCCCAGATAGCCGTCCGCCTGCTCGCCCACCTGGCCGGCGGCGCGGGCTTGATTGAGGACAGCGTCCTGCGCCATCGCGGGCGCGGCGAGCGCGAAAATTGCGCCCATCGCGAGGCTTACGAAAAGGGCCTTGTTCACGGCGTGCCTCCACCAAACAGATCAGAATTCTGATCGAGCAATTCCTGCGCGTCGCGTTCGAGCCGAACGATCACTTCCTGACGGATGTTGACGTTCAGATTCACTTCGATCGGGCGATCGGGCGCTTGGATCTGGACGGGAATGCACGCCGTCGCCGCCGTTGCGGCGGCTAAAGCGGTGAGCAAGTGTGCGCGCATGCGTCCTCTCCTGAGCGTTCAATTTAGCGGCGCGGGCCTGAACGCGCGCTGAGTTTCGCCTTTAGCTTGGTTCATCTTATCTTTGCTCCGGGGCGTCCGGGTCAACCTCCGGCTCCTGCGGCTCGCCGGTGCGGCGATTTATCAGGGAGCCGGGGTCGATGATGGTGGCGGCGGTGTCGGCCAGGCGCCGGAATGGCGCGGTCACCTTCACGTTGAAGCGGAACGGCACTCCCAGCATGGTCACCCGCCCGACGCCGGGCAGGGCGGCGACCGATGAAAGGTCGATCGGCTCGCCCACGTTCTCGCCAGTGAACTGAATATCGCTCACCACTTCGCCGTTGAGATCGCCGTTCAGCGTCAGCGCCAATTCCTCATAGCGGAAATCGCGCAGCGCATCGAAGGCCACGCGCGTCAGCCCTTCCGTGGCTTGGCCGGCTTGGCCGGTATAGGCGATGCGCCCGCCGCCCACCGCGCGCAGCACCCCGTTGGAGACGATCGCGCTCTGGCGCGTGAGGCGCAGCGGGAAGGAGCCTTCGATCCGGCCGGTGGCCTGCAGATCGGGCACTTTGAGTTCGGAGATCAGCGTCGAGGCGTCCACATCGCGCAGATAAAGCGCAAGCTCGGTTTCATCGGCGCCGAGCGTGATCACTTCGGGGCGCATCGCCAGCACGCCGCCGGCGAAATCAAACTCCGCCTGCTCGATCGCAATCACGCCGTTTTCGCCGAGTTGGAAGCGCACGCGCCCGTTGCGCACCGCGACGCCGGGATTGAGCAGGCCGACGCGCACTTCCTGCCCGGGCGGGGTGGTCATGGCGATGAGATCGTCGAAATTGATTTCGCCGCGCACGTTCTCGATCACCGGGATGGTGGCGCTGGACAGCGAAACGCCGTTCAGCTGCACGCGCGCGCTGGTGGTCATCGCTTCGCGCGTCCAGGCCGCGCCCGCGGCGATGCTGGCGGGGCCGCGCACGTTCTCCACCACGCCGCGCGCGAGCTCGGTGATTTCATACGGCTGCAGTTCGGGGCCGAAATTGATGTTCGGCGCATCGATCTCGGCCGCGCCCGCGCCTTCGCTGACGATGTGGCGCGCCGTGAAGCGGGCGAGCTGGCGTGCGCCGGCATCCAGCAGCAGCGCGCCTTCGGCGTCGATGCGCCCATCACGGAATACGGCCGCCATCTGCGCAAGGCGGATCGGGTTGAAGAGCGGGCGGCGATCTTCGCCGGGATTGGCTAGCAGCAGCGCTTCGCCCGCGCTGACGCGGATCACGGGCTTGCCGTCCTCTGGCGCGGCGCTCCAGCGGCCGGCGATGGCGGAGACGCCGCCGGGCAAGCTCGGGTCGGTCAGCCCGCCATGATCGAACGCGCCTTCCACGCGCCAGCTATCGTCGATGCGCGCATCGGCGGTGAGGCGCGCCATGACGAGATCGAACGGGCGCTCCGGCCCCATGTCGATATGCAGCGCCGGCGCATCGGCGACGAGTGCGAGCTGCACGTCGCCGGTAACGCCGCCGAAGCGCCCGCTGACGCGGCGCGCGCCGATGCGCGCGGGCTGGCCTTCGGGGCCGGCCATGCGCCCGTTGAGCGCGAGCGCCTGGATGGCGAAGCCCCCGCCGAGGCGCCCTTGCGCGTCCGCGGCGATCAACGCGTTCTCCAGCGCGCAAAGTGAGAAGCGCCCGTTCTGGAAGGAAAGCCCGGCGACATCGAGCCCGCCCATGCTGATCGGCACGCATTCGCGCGCGGGCGTCACGCGCCAGCCCTGACCCCATTGCACGCTGACATCGAGCGCGGCGATCATATCGCGCACTTGCCCATCGCCCAGCGGGCCAGTGATGCGCACCGGCCCGCGCAGATCGAGCGCGCCATGGCCATTGGGCTGAATGAGGATGCTGACGCCGATTTCCTCGGCGGCGATCTCCGCGCCCTCGGCGCGCCAATCTGTCAAAGTCAGCGTGCCGTCCGCATCGAACGGGGCGTCGCGCGACCAGGACATGGTGTCCAGCAGCAGCGAAACACGCGGCGCGCCGCCGCCGGAAAGCTCAAGCGCGCTCGCGCCTTGCAGCGCAAGCGTGGATAGATCCAGTTGCACCGCGGGGCGATCCTGGCGCAGCGGCGCGAAGGTGAGTTGCGTTCCGTTGGCGGCGCGCGCCTGCGCTTGCGCCTCCATCAGCACGCGCGTTCCGGCGCTATCCATGCGCAGGCGCAGCGGCAGCGTGAGATCGAAGCGATCGGCCGCCGCATCGAGCGCCGCTTCCGCTGCTGCGAATTGTGGGCCCACCGGCGCTTCGGCGATATTCGGCAGCGCATCGCGCAGGCGCTGCTGGGCGCGCGCATCAAGCGCCGATTGCGCCATCAGCACGCGTGCGTTGGCGTCGATCGTCAGCTGCTCGCGCCAGTTCAGCGCGACCGCGCCGGCCGCGCCCGGATTGGCGGAGATCAGCGAAAGCCCTTCAAAGCGCGCGCCGGCGAGGCTCCATTCGCCGCGGCCTTCGGTTTCACCGCCCTCGGCGCGCGCGTTGAAGCGGGCGCCCGCCAAGCTGTTGTCGGAGAAATCGAAGCGCGCGGCGCTGGCGCCAGCTTGCGCGGTCCAGGTGCGGGCGGCGAGCGCGTCATCGCGGGTGAGCATTTCGCCGCCCAGCACGCCCAGCGCATCGCGCACCTGCAGCTCGGGCGCGTCGACGCGCGCGGCGCGCCATGCGCCCTCCACGACGATGCGCGAAAGATCAAGCGGGGCGCGCGCCAGCACGCGTAGGCCCGCCCCATCGAGCGCCACCCCATCCCAGCGCAGCGCCGCCGCGTTGGCGTAAAGCCGCAGGCCCAGCGCGCCTTCCTGGCTGGTGATGGCGAGTTCAGCGGCGCCGCGCTCAAGCGCGTAGGTTTCGCCCGGGCGCGTGGTTTCGGCGATGTTGGCGAGCGCAGAAAAATCTTCGCCCAGCACGCCTTCGGCGCTGAACGTGGCGGTGAGCGCGCCGAACGGCGCTTCGATCAACGCCTGGCCGTCGATGATGTCGAGGCGGATGGCGGGCAGGGTGGGGCGGCGCACGCCGGGGCGCCCTTCGATGCGATCAAGCGCGCCGGCCGAAACGCGGCCCTGCTGATCCAGCCGCAAGCGCAGCCGCGGCTCCGTCACGCGCACGGCGTTGAGCGCGGGAACAAGCCCGCGCCAACTCCAGCGCGCTTCCACCGATGCGATCGCTGCGTCAGGCGCGTTCTCCGCGCCGAAGCGCACGCCGCTCAAGATCGCGTGATCGAAATCGAGCGCCACCACATCGAAATCGGCGTCCACGCCGCGCTCGGAGAGGGCGGCGCCGATTAACAATTCGGCAATGGAAAAACGCGTGAACCAGAGCCCGCCGCCAAGCAAAGCCGTGCTGACGCCCAGCGCGGTAAGCGCTGTGAGCCAGCCGACTAAAACGCGGCGGCGCGGCGGGTCATCCTGCGGCTCAGGCGCCGCTTGGTCTTGACTCGCAACGACCTGGTTAGACGTATGTGCCATTGTCCTCGCTTGGCGCGGCCGTTAAGGCGGCTTTAAGGCGCCACGGCAGATCGCGCGGTTTACCTCGACGAAATGCCGCCAATTCAGTTTCCGACCGGATAACCACGAGCGAAATCTCTTGTCCTTTCTGCGTTTTTCTCCGAATGCGGTGAGTGGAGCATAGAATTGCGCACACAATTCGCCCACCGGCTCATGCAGGCGCGAAAAACGCTGGCTGCATTTGGCGTCATGGCGCTTGCCTCGGGGCTGGGCCTGGGGCTGGCGTGGAACGCGGGGTTGTTCGGCGGCGCGCCGGCGGCCGCGGCGGAACAAAGCCTCGCGCGCGAGGCGGCGGCCAAGCGGGCCGAACATTTGGCGTTTACGGAAGCTTACCTGCGCCACGAAACCCGCGAAGTGCGGGTGGGCAGCGGCGAAACGCTGGCGGGCCTGCTGGTGCGCGCCGGGGCGACCCAATCGGCGGCGAGCGCCGCGATCAATTCGCTGAACGGCGTCTATGATCCGCGCCGGATTCGGCCGGGCCAGCAGATCAGCTTGTTCTTTGAACGCGGCGCCGACACGGCCGAGCTTACGGGGCTTGCGTTCCGCTCCGACCCCGGCGCTTCGGTGCTGGCCAATCGCATCTCCACCGGGGGCTTTGCCGCGCGTGAAGTGATGATGCCGACCTCGTTTGAAAACGCATTCATCGCCGCGCGCGTGGAAACCTCGATCTTCGCCAGCGCCACCGCGATGGGCGCAACGGCGCGCGAGATCGAAGCGTTGGCCGATGCGTTCTCCTATGACGTGGACTTCCAGCGCGACGTGCGCGCGGGCGATAAGTTCGAACTGGTGTTTGAGCGCTGGTACGACGACGAAGGCCAGACTGTGCGCACCGGCAACATTCTGTTCATCTCGCTGGAAAGCCGGCGCGGCCCGCGCGCGTTCTACGCGTTTATCGCGCCCGGCGATGTTGAGCCGGAATGGTACGATTCTGAAGGCAAAAGCGCGCGGCGCTTTCTGATGCGCACGCCCATCAACGGCGCGCGTTTGAGCTCTGGGTACGGCATGCGCCGCCACCCGATCCTCGGCTATTCGCGCATGCATCGCGGCACCGATTTCGCCGCGCCCACCGGCACGCCGATCCTGGCGGCGGGGCAGGGCACGATCGTGCGCGCGGGGCCGTTCAGCTCCTATGGCAATTACATCCGCATCCGCCACGGCGATGGGTACGAGACCTCTTACGCGCACCTCTCGCGCTTTGCGCGCGGCATCCGTGCGGGCGCGAGTGTGCGCCAAGGCCAAGTGATCGGTTATGTCGGCACGACGGGGCGCTCCACCGGGCCGCACCTGCATTACGAAGTCATGCGCCGCGGCCAGCAGATCAATCCGATGACGCTGCGTGTAGCGAACGGGCGCAATCTCGAAGGGCGCGCGCTGGAGCTGTTCCAGATCGAACGCGCGCGCATCGATACGTTGCGCCAAACCCGCGCCAGCGAAACGCCGCAACAGGAAGCCGCGCTCGCCGCGCCGGCGCAGCCTTGAACCATGTCTGACGATGAGATCGCGCCGGCGGCGCATGCGCCTCCGCCTGGCTTTGAGCCGCTCGACCTGTGGCGGGGCTTCGGGCGGCAGATAGGCCCGCTCTATCGCCGGCCCGGCGACACGCCAACTTTGGGCTTCCGAGTGGAAGATCACCACACAAATGGCCTCAGGAACGCACACGGCGGCATGCTGATGAGCTTCGCCGACATGGCCTGGGGGCAGATCGTCTCGATCGAGACCTCCTCCTATTGGGCCACCATCCGGCTCACCTGCGACTTTTTGTCGAGCGCCCATCTGGGCGACTGGGTCGAGGGAGCGAGCGACGTGCTTTCGCGCGAGGGGGGAATTTTCATGGTGCGCGGGCGGGTGTGGGCCGGCGAGCGGCTGCTGCTATCCGGCACGGGCCTGTTTAAAGCGCTGCAGCCGCGCGAGCCGCGCCCAGGCGAGAAGGCTTATGGGAGGCAGTAGGCAATAGGCAGTTGGCAGGCGAAAGCGGGAGGGCGCTTAAGCGACGTCCCTACTGACAATTGCCAACTGCCTAAATTCAACAAGCGTCGCGCGTGCGCAGCACGGCCGGAACGGTCATCAGCACGATCCAGAACTCGCCGAGCCAGGACCATTCTTCGAGATATTCGCGATCCAGCTGAATGCGGCGCTCATAGCCGGTGCTGGAGCGGCCGCTCACTTGCCACAGGCCCGTGATGCCAGGGCGCACGAGCAGATAGAAGCGGCGATCCTTGCCGTAGCGGTTCAGCTCCGCGCGCGTGATCGGGCGCGGGCCGACGATGCTCATCTCGCCGCGCAGCACGTTGAAAATCTGCGGCAGCTCATCAAGGCTGGATTTGCGCAGGAATTTGCCGAACCAGGTGACGCGCGGATCCTTGCGCAGCTTCTGGCCTTGCTCCCACTCGGCCGCCGCCTGCGGATCCGATTCCAGAATCTGCGCCAACAGCGCGTCGGCGTTCAGCTTCATGGTGCGAAATTTGAGGCACTCAAACCGCTTGCCGCGGCGCCCGACGCGCGTGTGCTTGAACAGCACCGGCCCCGGGTCGGTGAGTTTGATCAGCAGCGCGATCGTAACCAGCGCCGGCGCGAACAAGATCAACGCCAACGACGCCACAAGCATATCGAACGCGTATTTAGCGCGCCCGTTCGCTGCACGAACTTTTGCGATCAGCCGACGATCCGTGATCCGATGCGCCTTGCGCGCCTCGGATGACCGATATCGCTCCGCCGCGTTCTGACGGCCTCGAAACGGAATCCTGACCGCGGATCCCGCTTCGATCATTTGGTTCGCCATTGTCCCTAACGACCCCCGCCATTTCCCTCCGTTAATGGCTTGGCAACAATCGCACGTGCGCATTGTGCAATGCAATGCTAGTCGCGTGATCGGGGTGGGCTGTTGAAGTCTCTTTGTGAGGCGTGGCGCGAGAGCTACAGTTAACGAGTCGCGGGCCATAATACCGGCCGTGATTGTATACGAGAGGCAGGTTTTGGGCGCACTGCGCCGCCACCAGCTCCCGGAGCCCGAGGGCTCGCGGGACAAACAGCCGAAATCACCGCCGCCGCCGGCGCGCGGAGGCTACCCGCGCTGGCTCGTCGTCTCTGGTCTTGTGGCGTATTGCGCTGTTTTCTGGGTGGTAATCTGGGCTGCCGGATCGTGGGGCGTCAGCTTGGTGCGCGTCGCTATGGCTGGCGGAGCCGAATAACTCGTATAATTTCCGATAGACGCTGATGGCGAAGCGCTGCCCGCTTGGGGGGTAAAACCGGGCTGGAGGATCGATATGCCGTTAGCGTCTAAGCCTACGGGCATGCCTGCGGGCAGTTTCCCGCTTCGCGCGCAACCCGTTGCAGAAGATGTGTTTTTGGCCGATCGATCAGATCTGGCCGCCCTGCGGGGGGCGCTGGCCGAGGGGGATTCCAGTTTGCGCGTACGCTCTGTCTTAGCTCTTTTCGCCGCGAGCTTGATCGCCGCGATGCCGGCGCACGCCTTCGCCCAGGAAGTGGACGACAGCGTCTCGGTGCGCGATCGCCCGCGTGATGAATACGATCCGCTCGGGGTGCGCTTCGGCGGCTTCACGCTGCATGCCTCTGTCGGCGTGCAGGCGGCGCACAACAGCAACGTCTATGCGAGTGAGACCAACGAGCAGGACGACATGATTTTCACGGTGTCGCCGCGCGCGCGCCTGCAATCGAACTGGTCGCGCCATGCGCTGTCGTTTGAGGGCGGCGGAGCGGTGGATCGCTATAGCGACAATGACGACGAAGACGCGGAAACCTATTTCGTCGGCGCGCTGGGGCGGCTGGACATCGGCTCGGACACGCAATTGTCGGGCGCGGCGCGGTTCGCGCGCGAGGTCGAGTCCCGCACCAATCCTGACGCGCTGCTGTTTGGCGAACCGGTCGAGTATGATCGCCGCGAGCTGAGCGCTTCGCTGCAGCACACGTTCAACCGGGTGCGCCTGCGCGGCACGATCGCCAATGCCGCCTACGATTATCACGACGCCAGCGGCGTCGATCAAGACTTCCGCGACATGGAAGAAAACCGCTTCACGGGCCGCGCCGAAGTGGAGCTGACGCCGCGCATCGGCTGGATTTTCGAAGCCAGCGCCGATGAACGCGATTACGACAACACGCCCGGCCTCAATTCCGAAGGCATGACCTACCTGACCGGCGTCAGCGTCAATTTGACGGACCTGATGCGCGGCGAGATCACGCTTGGCCAGTTTGAGCGGGACTATGATTCCGGGCTCGACGTGGAAGGCACGGCGATCAACGCCAACCTGGAATGGTACGTCACGCGTCTGACCACCTTGAGCTTCTTCGCCGGCCAGCGCGGCGAGGAGACCGGGGCTTTCGTGGCCGTGCCGTACACAGAAACCAATTACGGCGCGCGCGTGGATCACGAGCTGCGCCGCAATCTGATCCTGACCGCGGGCGTCAGCTTCGGCGATCGCGACTACGAAATCATCGATCGCGATGATGAATTCTTCAGCGCGGACGCCGGTGTCGATTACATCATGAACCGGCGCGTCGCTTTCAACCTGCGATATCGGCATGAACAGTTGGAATCCAACGGCGTGAATCGCTATCGTGACTTCGATCAAGACGTGATCTCGGCAGGCGTCAGCCTGCGCCTCTAATCCTTTGAGGCGGGGTGCTCGTGGGGGGTGCGCCGTGAGTTTGGAAGTATCGATGTCGGCTCCCAAAAAGCCGAAAGGCAAGCGAGCCGCGCCAAAGAGCGCGGCTCATGCCGTTTCGCTGCCCGAAGCGCTGGGCGAAGCCGCGTGGATCGAGGCTGACCGCGCGCTGGCGTTGGCGATGGCCGAGCTTGAAGAGGTGGAGGCCGCCTCCAACCAGGTGCGCCGGGCTGAAGCGCTGATGCTGCTGCGCCAGGCGCTGGCGCGGGCCGCGCGCGTGCGCGGCTTCCAGCGCCTGTGCGGCGAGCCCGGCAGCGTGGAGCCCTACGATCCGCGCCGCCATGAGCTGATCAGCGCGCCGGCGCGCGCGCCGGCGCAAGTGCTGATCCTGGCGCAAGGCGTGGCGCGCGGCGGCGAGATTCTGGTGAAGGCGCGCGCCAAAGCGGTGCGCAAGAGGGCGGCCTCGTGAGCTGGACCCTGTGTGTGGATTTCGGCACCGCCTTCTCGAAAGCGGCGGCGGCCCCGCGCGATGCGTGGGCGCGCTTCAATCCTGAGCGCGTGCGTCCGCTGATGCTGAACCAGCAAGGCGAGGGCAATCCGTTCCTGCTCGATAGCGCCGTGTTCGTGGACGATGACCGCATCCTGTTTGGGCGCGCCGCTTTGGCGCGCGCAGGAAGCGATCCCAATTCACGCCGCGCCGCGCTGCGCTCATTCAAAACGCTGCTCAGCGTGGGCGATCTGGAGCGCGCGCTGAACACCAGCGCGCCCGTTTCGATCGATCCGCACCGGATGTTTTCGATGCGCGATCTGATCGCGCTTTATCTTAGCCATCTCACCGCCTGCATCGCGCGCGCCATCGGCGCCGATCCGGAATTGAGCGGGGCTGACCTCGCCATGCGCTACGCCGCGCCCGCCTGGCGCTCGAGCGATGGGGCCAATGCGCACGCCAACATCACCCGCTTGTTCGGCGAGGCCGCGGCGCTGCGGTTGCACCTGGGCGCGGACGTGCTTTCGCCGGGCGGCGTTGATCTTCAAGCGGCGCGGGCGGGGCTTGAAGCCACGCGCGGCGCCGGCGCCCCGGAAATGGGGCTCATTTTCGAGGCTACGGCCGCGGCGGCCTATTCGTCGATAGGGCTGGAGAACGCCGCCTCGCACCTCATCGTAGTGGATATGGGCGCCGGCACGACCGACATCGCCGCGCTCGCCGCCACCGGGGGCCGGCTGGGCGAGATTTCCGAGGCGCGCGTGACGCTGAAGCAGGCCGGCGACTTTATCGACGGCGTGATCGCCAACATCGCGCTCGATGCGCATGGCAAACTGAAAACCGCCGCTCAGCAGGCGGAATTCTGGCGCGTCATCATGGCGGACATGCGCGGCTTCAAGGAAACGCTGTTCGCCACCGGGCGCGCGGCGCTGCGCTTTGACAAGCGCATCGTCAAAGTGGCGGTGAAGGATCTTGAGCGCGACAAGGATTTCCGCTTGTTCGCCGGCGCGCTGACGGGCGCGTATGAGCGCGGCATCGGCGCGCTGCGTGATCGCGCACTGGCCGATGGGCGGCGCGAGGTTGAGGCGATCGCAGTGGGCGGCGGCGCGGCCGCGCCGTTCATCAAAGCGTTGGTGCAGCGCAAGCCGCGCAATGCCGGCAAGATCAAAGTGATCGCCCGCCCAGCCACGCCTGCTTGGGCGCATGCGCCGGCGTTTAACGGCAATCTCGCGCCGGTGTTTCCGCAATTGGCGATCGCGATTGGCGGGGCGCTGGCGCCTGAAAGCATGATCGCCGCGCGCGGCGGCGTCTCGCAGGCTTAGTCCGGGCGAAGCCGGCCAAAACGAAAGCCCTGCGGCACGCGGTTTACGTAAATCCCGGTGGTCAGCCGCGAGCGGGTGCGCAGCGCGCGCATGGCGCTGCGCACGGCCGAGAGCGGGGTTTCATCCCACGCCGCCACCACCACGCAGCGATCGGCCATGCGCGCCAGCATCGCGCCTTCGGCGTTGGCCAGCGCCGGCGGGCAATCCAGCACGATCAGATCGTATTCCGCGCGCAATTGCTCCAGCAGCAGCGGAAAGCCGGGCGCGCCGAATAGCGTGCGCCAGGGATTGTTTTCTTGCGCGGCCGGCATGAAGGGCAGGCCGCTCTCGTCTTCGTAGTCCACGAAGGAGGCCCACGCCTCCGGCCGCTCCGCCGCTTCGAACACGCCCACGCTCGGCGTGCGCGCCAAAGCGCGGGTGAGTGAGCGGCGGCGAATGTCGCAATCCAGCGCGATCACGCGCCGGCCTTGCTGCATGGCGCTGATCGCGGCGCAGAGCGCGGATGTCGTCGCGCCTTCGTCGAAACGCGGCGCGATGAACGCCACCACCTGATCGGCGGCGATGGCGTCTTGCAGATCGCGGAAAGCGGAGGCGAACGCGGAAGCGGGCTGCTGAATGAGCGCGCCGACGGGATTGCGCGCGTTCGGCGGCAGCTGGCGCAGCGCCTGCGGCGTCAGCTGCGGCGCAGCGCCCAGCACGGAATAGCCGCGATGCTTTCCAAGCCGCGCGACAGAGGTGATCGTGTTGCGGCCAAACTCACGCACCACCGCAACCAGCAGCGCGGCGACCACGCCGATCCAAAGCCAAAGCTGCAGCGCGTTTTCAAGGCTCACGCCGCCGGAGAGTTCAAAGCCGACGCCCGCTGCACTCACCACGACCGCCACAAGCGCGAACGCAAGTGCTTGACGCTGCACGGCGCGCAACACGCGTGCGCCCAAAGGCGCGCCCGCGCGCGTGGGATCAGCCCTGCGCGCGCGCAAAGGCGTTCGCCACATCGATTCGGCTGGGTAGCCGGATCGATCGCCAACTAGCGGGCGTGTCACGCTTGCCAGTCTCCTCGTTGGGCATTCGTCCGGCTCGTCTCTCGCCGGGACGCTTTGCCCCGATCGCACCCCGATCGCCCAAGCGCGCGCTTGGGCGCACCCTCCATAGACGATGGTGACATGGATTGGCCCGATTCCCTCGGAATATCCACAGGAACGCTGCAGTTTCGCGCTGAGGTGGCGCCTCCGGCGCGATGGACGCGATGGGCGAAATATCATTCGCCAGCGCCGCTAGAATCATTGCGAAGCGAGGCCCGAGTTTCTAATCTTGGTTAAGGTGGTCTTTTCCATGCTTGTTCAACTCCCCCGCGGTCCTGGTCAGCCGAAGGCGACTTCGGACGGAGAGTGCACCAGCTTTGAAGCCGCGCTGCGCCGCGACTTGGCGAGCGCGCCGGTGATCTCTTACGACGTGATGCTCGGCGGCTGGTCCAAGCGCGCGCTGGATGTGGCGCTGACGCTGCTCGCCGCGCCCGTGTGGGCGCCGGCTATGCTGATTGCCGCGGCCTGGTCCAAGATGCGTCATCCGGCGCCCGTTTTTATCGCCCGCGAACGGATCGGCTATGGCGGGCGCGCTTTCAGCTGCTACGGCCTGCGCATCTCGCCGCCGACTGCGGTGATTGAGCAGCTGCGCCCCAATCTCGAAGAAACGCCGGTCCCGGCGAATGATTGGCGCGCGATCGCTTCGCGCGCGGAAACCAGCCGCGCCAAGTGGCGGCGCTTGTTTGAAAGCCTGCCGGAGCTGCTGAACGTGCTGCGCGGCGAGATGTCCCTGGTGGGCCCCGCGCCGCTCAGCGCGGAAGAGCTTGAGCCGCTAAAGACGTCAAAACGCTATTATTTAAGCGCCCGCCCGGGTGTTGTGGGCATCGCCTCGATCGCCGACGCGGACGAGGAAGACCCCGGCCATTACAAGATTTACGCGCTTTCCTGGTCGCTCGGGGCGGATTTGCTGGTGCTGTGGGACGGCCTGCGCGGTCTGCGCCAGAAGGGCGAGCTCTGGCGGCCCAGTTTCAAGCTGAAGCGCGGCAACGGCAAAGTGCCCGCGCGGCGGCGCAATACGGCCGCCGGTTAGGCCCACGCTTAGGGAATCCCGCTAAGCAGGGGCGCGGAGCGGGTTTTTGCCTCAAGTCATTTTCTTCGGCCACGATGCGCACGATGCGGCGGTGCAACGCCGCATCGCGTCTTTCGCGCGCGCCGGCGCGACGCTGACGGGCGCCACCATGCGGCGCGGCGCGGCGATCGAGACCCCTTGGGATAACATTGACCTCGGCGAAACGCGCGACGCCGATTTCGCGCAGCGCCTGGCGGCGCTTGCGCGCGGGCGTGCGGTCCTGGCGCGTCACAAACAGCTGCTCGCGGCTGCGGATATCTTTTACGCGCGCAATCTCGATATGCTGCTTCTCGCCGCACAGGCGAAAAGTATGAGCAGTCCTCGCGCTAAGATTGTCTATGAATGCCTCGACATTCACCGCTTCATGACGCGCGAGGATCCGCTGGGCGCGGCGATGCGGGGGCTGGAGCGGCGCCTGCTGAAAGCTTCCGAGCGCGTGATCATCTCTTCGCCCGCGTTCGAGCGCGAATATTTCGCCAAGCGCCATCCGGGCGCCTATCGCGCGCTTCTGATCGAAAACCGCATGGCGCCAGGTTTCGCGTACGGGCCGCGTCCGGCGCCGCACGCGCGGGGGGAAGGGCCGCTGACGATCGGCTGGTTCGGCAATTTGCGCTGCAAGCGCAGCCTTTCGCTGCTGCTGGCGCTGGCCGAGCGCTTTCCCGAGCGCGTGCGCCTATCCTTGCGCGGGGCGCCGGCAAAGGCGGAGTTCGCGGATTTTGAAGCGCGCGTGGCGGGCCGCGCCAATGTGCGTTTCGGCGGGCGCTATCGCTGGCCCGATGATTTGGCCGCGCTTTATCGCGATGTCGATCTGGTCTGGGCCGGCGATTTTCACGATGCGGGCGCCAATTCGAAATGGCTGTTGCCCAACCGGCTCTATGAGGGCGGCTATTACGGCGCCCCGCCGTTCGCGCCCGCCGATAGCGAAACCGGCCGCTGGATCGAAGCGCATGGCTTTGGCTTCACGCTGGCGGAGCCGCTGGAAGAAACGCTGCCGACTTTCATCGAAGCATTGACGCCCGAGCGGCTGGCGGAAGCGCGCGCGCGCCTCGCGGCGGCGCCTGACAGCGTGTTTTTACAAGATGAGAGCGAAATCCCGAACTTGATCGAAGCGATCATGAGCGGCCGATGAGCAAGCCTGTTTTGCTCATGCTGCTG